>DNCM01000139.1 GCA_003498085.1 bacterium | reverse complement strand
TCTTATTGCTGAATAATGGTTCAAAATAGAGTTTTTCAGAGGCAAAACGAGCAGCTTCATTTGAGACAGGTAGCCCCCAACCAAGGGCAACAGAGACATGTCCTAAAACAAGAGAGTGTGCAAAAGAGATGGTTGCAAAGTATCCAGAAACCTCTCCACTTCTACAGCCAGAGAGGAATATCAATCTTGGTAGGTTTAACTTTAGTTTCTCCCATAGCTCTTGAGGTTTAACCTTTACCCCTAAACCCTCTTCATCCTCCATCCAGAAGAATGGCTTTCCATTATTGTCAATGTCTGCATGGCCTGTTAAGTGGATTATGTCGTATTCATTAGTTGCAAGTAGTTCACCAAGACCTTCAAGAGAGCCTGTATCTTCTACATCTATCTCTACTGGCAAATCTTTGGTAGCTTCTAAGATTGCCTCTTCTTCCTTCTCAAATTCAAGCACTGGAGAAATATCAGAGGGCGAACAAACCATAAACAATATCCTTAAAGGTCGAGCAGCGGGTTTCGGCTCACTCTTTATACCCCTATCTGAAACCTGCCTAGTTAGATGTATCCTCCTTGATGGGACAAGGAAATTATCATAATAAAGCAATTCAAATGGTAAATTAGTGGTTAATTCTTCGGTCATTACAATTACTTGAAGTGTTTTATTGTAGTCATCTGCCTCTTTAATAGCCCTTGATAGTGTCTCACTATCTCCATTGAGGAGCTCAAAGAGTTGCTTACCTATCTCTTCTGACAGATCATAATATTGATTCCACCTAAAATCCTGAGCGAGCTTTCTTAGCTGATTTATCTCATTTAGGTCAACAGAGGTCGTACCATAGGCGTTATCTAGCAATATCCTATTCAGAGAAAGCCCTTCTTTATCCTTTATAAATCTTGCTTCATATATCATAGAAATCTCCCTCCTATCGAAAAAGTATAATCTAAAATATAATCCAGGTCAAGGAGAATAGAAGTAGGTATTGACTGTATTTATTTTTAAATAAATCGTTATTGTTGACAACATAAGACTAATTTGCTAATATGATAGAGCAAAAAATAAAATGAGAGAAATAAAGTTAGAAGAATTGAATCCCGAAAGATTTATAGAAGAGAAAATCAAGGAAATTTCATCAGTTGTTGGAGATAATCTAGCGATCAATGCCTTGTCTGGTGGTGTTGACTCCTCAACGGTTACCATGTTAGGGCACAAAGCCTTAGGTAGTAGGCTTAAGACATACTTCATTGATAATGGTCTAATGAGAAAAGATGAACCTAGATACATTGTTTCATTATTCAAAAATCTAGGCGTTGATGTTGAACTTGTTGATACAAAAGAGATTTTCTTTGAGAGATTAAAAGGCCTTATCGATCCAGAAGAAAAAAGAGAGGCCATAACTCAGGCATTTTACAGAGATGTTTTTGGTAAGATTGTAAAGGAAAGTAGTGCAAAATATCTTCTCCACGGTACAAATTATACGGATGTAAAAGAAACTGTAGCTGGAATTAAAAGACAACATAACATACTTAAACAACTTGGGATCGATACAAAAGAGGTTTATGGCTATGAAGTCATAGAACCATTGGTTCAGCTCAGAAAGCCTGGAATAAGAAAAGTTGCTAAGACCCTTGGTTTACCAGAGGAAATATACAATAGACAGCCATTTCCAGGACCTGCTTTAGCAACAAGGATAATAGGAGAAGTTACTCCAAAGAGGGTAGAGATCGTAAGAAAAGCCACAAAGATCGTTGAAGAGGAGTTATCTTATACAGGGGCATTTCAATACCTTGCGATTCTACATGAAGATAGGGTTACTGGTATAGTAAATGAGAAAAGAAATTATGGCCTGCAGATAGAGATAAGATGTTGGGATAGCAAAGATGCAGTGACGGGGTCGCCAACGAGACTCCCTTATGAAGTTTTAGATAGATTGGCAGAAAGGATAACCAAAGAGATACAGAATGTAGTAAGTGTTACTTACAACATAACAAAAAAACCACCATCGACTATAGAAGCCATTTAGCATATTTTAAGATGATAGATTAAGAAATGGACTACCTTGAATTTACGATAGGAATAGCTGCTGCTTTTTTATGTACAGTCTCTTTCATTCCTCAGGTGATAAAGGTATTAAAGACAAAGCATACAAAAGACCTCTCTTTGCTAGCATTCTCTGTCCTATGTTTAGGTGTGTTCTTATGGTTTATATATGGATTCTTGATAGGAAAGACTCCAGTTATTTTAGCAAATGGAATAGTTTTCATCCTGGTAATCATCATTATTATAGCGAAGATAAAATATGGATAAATTGTAAAGATAACTTGATTCTACATGAAAGCAGTTATACAAAGGGTAAAAGGGGCAAAGATTTTTGAAGAAGAAAGATTAATCACTGAAATAAATAGCGGTCTATTGGTTTTGGTAGGGATTGCAAAGGGCGATGGAAAAGAAGATGCAGATTTTTTAGCAAGGAAGATAAAGGAGATTCGCATATTTTCAGACAAAAACAAAAAGATGAATCTTTCATTGGAAGATGTAGATGGAGAGGTGCTTTTAGTTTCCCAATTTACCCTTTTAGGTGATGCTAAAAAAGGGAGGAGGCCTGATTTTACAAAAGCAGAATCACAAGAAAAGGCAAAAGAGATCTATGACTATTTGGTGGAAAGATTAAAAGGGATGAATGTTCCTACAAAATCAGGAAATTTCGGTGCAATGATCGATATTCATTTAATCAACTCTGGTCCAGTCACCATAATCTTAGATTCGAGGTGAAGGCACTCCTTGTAAACCCCTGGATAACAGATAGAAATATTTAATGTCTAATTCTTGGATCGCATAGGGCAAGGAGGATGTCTGCTATTAGGTTCCCTATGATAAGGAGAATGCTTGAGATGACCAAAGAGCCCATAACAAGATATAAATCTTGGGAAAGGACGGCATCGTAGATAAGCCTTCCCATTCCAGGCCATCTTGTGATTATCTCGATCAAGGCACTCCCAGAAAGGATAGACGACAGGTGGAAACCAAATATTGTAATCATTGGATTCATAGCATTCCTCAATGTATGCTTAAATATCACTTTGCTCTCAGAAACACCCCTTGCCTTTGCTCCTGTGATAAAAGGAGATTCTAAAACTTCAAGGACATAACCCCTCATTATCCTAATTTGCCATCCCAAACCCCCTAAGATAATACAGGATGCTGGGATAACTAGATGGCTTACTATATCCTTTATTTTTCCAAAAAATGATAATTCATCATGATCAATACTCACAATGCCACCAATAGGAAGGATATGCGTATGGCATGCTATGAATATAAAGATAAATGCGATAAAAAAAGACGGAAGGCTCATTGAGATATAAGAAAATATAGATACTAGTTTGTCAAAAGCCTTGTATTTATGTATTGCAGAGAATAGAGCAATAGGAATGCTAATCGTCCAAAGTAAGAACAAAACGACTAAAGACAAAAGAAGTGTATTTGGAAGCCTTTGTTTAATTAAGGTGATTACTGGTATATGGTATGCAAAGGATATACCAAAATCAAGGTGGAGTATCCTCCATAACCATTTTATATATTGAATATAGATTGGCTTGTCTAAACCAAACTCCTCCCTCATCCTTTTCAATGTTTCCCTGCTTATCTCAGGATTTAGTTCAAGCCTTGTAAAATAATCTCCTGGTGCAAGGGAGATTATAACGAATGAAATAACGGTTATACCAAGCAATAAAGGGATTGTATGGATAAGCCGCCTTATAATATATCTTATCATACCTTCTCTTTTTTCAGCTTGAATAACTCATGAAAAGAAAGGCCTTCGATGAATAAAAATGTAATGCCCGCAATTGTTGTTGGAAAGAACGAGATAACATAAAGGACTATAGAATAGGAAAATGCTATATTCTCATCAACACCAAAGATTTTTAAGGCCAAAATGCAGAAATACTGGTATGTTCCGATATAACCTGGAGCAGCAGGAATCATAACCCCAACTACTGCCATAACAAGGACAAAAAAACCAACATAAACAGGAAGGGAAATGGAAAATGCTGGAAGACCGAGATAAAAAGAAAATCCACAGATACTCCAAGAGGCTATAGAAAAGACAATAATAACGAAGAGTTTTCTTAATGAATGAAGGATTGAGAGGCCAGAAGAGAATGAATTTAATATATGAGCGAGTCTTTGCGAAATAAACCCTATTTTTTGAACAAGGAAGCCTTTGTTTGCTTTAAGAAGAATAAGGAAAATAAGTGCCAAAATATAAACTCCCGTGATTATTACTCCCATTACCTTTATCTTTCTTGGAAATGGACAGATGAACAAAAGAACAAGAAAAAATAGAAAAACAACTAATCCATCGAATATCCTTTCTAATATAACTGTTGCGAAGGATGTACTTACACTTATCCCTTCTTTTTTCTTCAAAACGAACACCCTGACAATCTCGCCAATCCTTGCAGGAAGGATATTGTTTACCATAAGCCCGATTAGAAATGCTGATAGAAGGGAAGGAAAAGATGGAAGTTTTTCAAAGAAATATCCCCATCGTATAACCCTTAAAACAAAAGCAAGGATACCTGCAACAAATGAGGCAAAAATCCACCCCCAAGAAATATCAGAGAAAGCAGTAGCTACTTTAGAAAATGACAGATCCTTTATTGCAAGATAAACAAATAAGATGCTTATTAAAATAGGAATGAATACCTTTGCCGTTTTCATTTTTGTAAGTATAGTATAAATGTGATTTAAATTGCAAGATTAGGAAGTTATAACCACAAATTCCCCA
>DNCM01000181.1 GCA_003498085.1 bacterium | reverse complement strand
TTTCTTATGTAAATACAATACACACAGAAGAAGGAGGAACTCATCTTATCGGCTTTAAATCTGCATTAACCAGGGCAATCAACGATTATGCAAAGAAAAACAAGCTTATAAAAGAACAAGATGAGGGACTTTCTGGTGACGATGTGAGGGAGGGGCTCTGTGCTGTCATTTCTATAAAGATGAAGGAGCCCCAGTTTGAGGGTCAGACAAAGTCAAAGCTTGGGAATAGTGAAATAAAGGGAATAGTTGATTCCGTTGTTTCGGAGGAATTGCAAACATTCTTCGATGAAAACCCCTCCATTGCAAGAAAGATAATAGACAAGGCACTCCTTGCATCAAAGGCAAGGGATGCCGCAAGAAAAGCAAAGGAACTTGTTAGGAGAAAGGGTGGTCTTGATGATTTGGGTGGTCTTTGTGGAAAGCTTGCAGATTGCTCAGAGAAGGATCCGAAAAAGTGCGAATTGTTTATCGTTGAAGGTGATTCTGCAGGTGGAAGTGCGAAGCAGGGGAGGGATAGAAAGTTTCAAGCAATCCTTCCTTTGAGGGGGAAAATTCTTAATGTCGAAAAATCAAGGCTTGATAAGATTCTTGCAAATAATGAGATAAAGGCTTTGCTTTCATCCCTTGGATGCGGGATTGATGGCGAAGAAGATTTTGATATCAATAAACTTAGATACCACAAGATAATCATTATGACAGATGCAGATATTGATGGAAGCCATATAAGAACACTACTTCTTACCTTATTTTACAGATACTTAAGGACCTTAATTGTTGAAGGTTATGTCTATATTGCAAAGCCACCCCTTTATTGTTTAAGAAAAAAGGATAAAGAGCACTATTTTTATTCCGAAGATGAAAAAAATAAATTTATAGCCCAGATGAAGGATGGGTTTGTTTTGCAAAGATACAAAGGTCTTGGTGAGATGAACCCAGAGCAGTTATGGAAGACAACTATGGACCCGGAAAAAAGGGTGATGCTTATGGTAAGTATTGAGGATGCTTATGAGGCAGAACGCATATTTTCACTTCTTATGGGTGAAAAAGTAGAGCCAAGAAAAAAGTTTATAATAGAAAATGCAAAAGATGTTGTCAATCTTGATATATAAAGATGAAACCAGAAGAAAGGCTCATCGTTGCCTTAGATGTTCCTTCCCTAAATGAAGTAGAAAGGCTTGTCTATGAGCTTTCAGATTTATGCTATTTTTTTAAAGTAGGACCAGGATTGTTTATAAAATATGGTCCAAAGATAATTGAATTTCTTAAGGAAAAAGAAAAAAAGGTGTTTTTAGACCTTAAGCTCAATGACATACCAAACACCACTTCCCTTGCTATGGAGGAAATTGTATCCCTTGGGGTTGATATGACAACCGTTCATATACTGGGCGGGAAAGCAATGCTTGAGGCTGTCTCATTAAAGAAGAAAAACACTATCGCCCTTGGTGTCTCTGTCCTTACATCATTGAATGATGATGATTTAAGGATGATGGGTTTTTCTTTAGGTCTTAAAGAAATCATCTTGAATCTTGCGAATTTGGCAAAAGGATACCTTAATGGGATTGTTTGCTCCCCTTCTGAGGCAGGTGCAGTAAAGGATGCTTGCGGTAAGGATTTTTTTGTCGTTTGTCCTGGGATAAGACTTGATGATATACAAGATGACCAAAAAAGGAAACAAACACCAGATTTTGCAATAAAGAGTGGTTGTGATTATATTATTGTTGGAAGGCCTATTATCAAATCTTCTTCTCCAAGCGATACTGCCAAAAGGATTATCAAGATGATTTCACAAGCCTCATAATCAAAGAAAATAGAATATGTGGGTGTGATCTTTGTGAATAGGACTTAAGTTTAAATTCTGCATCTTGCAAGGAAGAAAATACATAACCCAGTTCATTATAAGAAAAAAGACCTGCTTGCTCACTGAGTCTTTTATATTGCCACTCTTGTATATTTTCTTTTATCCCCTCTTTTATTGAAAATATCTGCCTCATTCTCTGGATGAGCATATAAAGAATATGGGTTGGACTGATACCTGATAAAAGGAGGAGGTTGCATAGAGCTACTGCCTTTTTTTTCCTATTTCCCACTAAATCCATAAGTTCAAAGATATCCTTATTAAACCGCAAAGAAACAACTGGTGCGATATCATTTTCTTCTATAATATATTTATCCATACAAAAAAGACATATCTTTTCTATCTCGGAAGAAAGGATTTCTATATCATTTCCGATTGTCTCGATAAGAAAATGAGCAATGGATGGATTTATTGTTTTTTTGTTTTCCCTAAATCTATCTATTATCCATCTCTTAAGTGCTTCTTTACTAAGTTTTGGAAATCGGACAACGACTGCCTTTGTAAGGGATTGGTCTTCTATCTTCTTACAGGAGATAACAAGAACAATGGATAATGAAGGATTATTTAAATATTTGATTATAAAATCCTTTGTTTTTTGAGAGATTAAAGAAAAATCGGGGATGAATACTATTCTTTTTTCAAATAATCCTTCTTGTAAAATATCCCATATATCCTTTTTTTGATCGTATATAAAAAGAGAGAAACCTCTATTTTTTATTTTGTAAAGGACATCCCTTTTAAGTGCCTCTTCCTCTCCAACGAAGAGATAACATGGAGAAATTTCTCCTTTGTTTATCTCTGACAAAAGACTGTTATAGTCCATAAAGAAGCCTGTTTGCTATTTTTCTAGATATTTTTTCAATAAGCCTTTTCTTTGCCTGATCTTCTGTTTCTTTATCAGTGCCAAGTGGGGATGTAATTGGCATATAAGTTACTTCTTCAAAAATATTTCCTTCCCAAATTTTATTGCCAGTCCTATCCTCCACAAAAACATCAATAGTGAGTATCAACCTATACTCTGTTATTCTATACTCCTCTGTCCAGGCAATTGGTTCTTTTTTATAAAGGGAAATCTTTCCTTTTATCTTACAATCTGGGTCTTTATCTTCAATTCTAAGCCTTCCATCCTTTACAATCTCATCAGCTATGACCGATCTTAGTCTTTCTTGAATACCATATTCACTGGTTTCATTCTGAAAAATAGAAACAAAGATCGTTTTTGTATATTCTGGAAGAACCATCTCTGGTGGGGAAAGGCATCCAATAAGAAATAAGGAGCCAAAAACCAGTAATTTTTTCATCTCCCTGCTTCAAGCCTTTCTATGAGGTATTTTGGAAGGCCTTCATTCATCATAAGCCTCTGTATCCTTTTTACATTATAACGGATGCGAAAGAGGAAAAATTCATTATTACTTGTGTCAAATATCCCAAAACTTGCTTTTGGATTATAATCCCTTGGTTGACCAATGGAACCTGGATTTACAATCGCTTTTTTGTCTATAAGGATTTTTTCATCCTCTTTGAGTACTCTTCTTACAACAATATTATTTTCTAAAAAGAAGGTTGCTGGAACGTGTGTGTGGCCAACAAACAGAATTTTTTCTCCTAATAGAGAGAAACTTAGACTCGCTGTTATCTCGTTAAAAATATACTCATCAGTATAGTCCCTTAGAGAACCATGGGCAAACAAAAGATTATTTATTTGTACTACCTTTGGGATGTTTGCAAGGTATTCTTTATTCTTGGCAGTCAAAGTATTTGCTGTCCACTCAATCGCTTCCTTTGCATATGGGTTGAACCAGCTTATATCTTTCGCACCAATGGATGCGAGATCATGGTTCCCAGCAATAACAATGGCATTAAGCTTTTTTACTTCGTCACAGCATTCATTTGGACAGGGTCCATAACCAACGATATCTCCGAGGACAACGATCTTATCAACTTTAGAAATAAAAGGAAGAACAGAGATAAGGGCTTCTAAATTTCCATGGATATCAGAGATTATTCCGTATTTCATTTATTTATATTACAAGATTTTTTCTAAAAAAGTCAATATTGACCATGCTTTCTTTTTTTGTTAAAATTTGCCTGTGCATAGAAGTATTATAATTGGTGGAGGGATACTTTTAGTTTTATATACCCTTGCAATATTTGCCCCATTTTTTGCACCATATTCTTATGACTATGAAAAAAGAGATAGGGCATACCATCCACCGGTTGCCGTTCATATCATAAAAGACAAAAAACTGCACTGGCCTTATATCTACAACTATAAAATGGAATGGAAAGATTACAAGAGGGTATGGTGTGAAGATAAAACGAAAGTATATCCAATAAAGCTCTTTTCGAAAGGGAGGTTACTCTCTGTTGATGAACCAGCTATGCTTTATCTATTGGGGAGTGATTGGAATGGAAGGGATATTTTATCAAGGCTTATTTATGGTGCAAGGGTTTCTTTATCTGTTGGAATAATTGGTGTTCTTATTTCGTTCTCGTTGGGATTGCTAGTCGGAGGGATATCAGGCTATTTTGGTGGAAGGATGGATAATATAATTATGAGGCTAATTGAACTTATTATGAGCTTTCCAGCATTCTATCTTATTCTTTCATTGAGGGCTGTATTTCCATTAGACCTTCCATCGATCTATGTTTATTTTCTCATTGTTTTTATTATAAGTTTCGTCGAATGGGGAGGGATTGCAAGGGTGATAAGGGGGATGGTTTTATCTATTCGTGAAAAGGAGTTTACATTGGCAGAAAAGGCAATAGGTGCAGGGAGTTTAAGGATAATAATACACCATATCCTTCCAAATACCTTTTCATACTGCCTAGTTGCTGCATGTCTTTCTATACCAAGCTATATCCTTGGTGAATCTGCTCTATCCCTCATTGGCCTTGGAATAAATGAGCCTTGGACATCATGGGGAAGTATGCTTTCTCGGGCAATGGATATGTCTATCTTATCTTCCTGTTGGTGGGTTATAAC
>DNCM01000186.1 GCA_003498085.1 bacterium | reverse complement strand
AATAAAGATCCTTTCTTTAGTTCATCATCCTTTGATCGCTCAGTGATTTTATTATGATAAAGAAGTGATCTTTTATAATCACCAACCTTTTCAAACGACCTTGCAAGGAGGAGATAAATCTGATCTTTGTATTCAAAATCTGGATACTTCTCCAAAAATGAAGAAAATGTATTAACTGCCTCTTCATACTCGCTAATCTCAAGATAATACCTGATTATCCGAAATAATGATTGGGAGAAAAATGGAGAGTCTGGGTATTTTAAAACACAGTTTTTATATATAGAAACCGCCTTGCCTTTTTCTCCAACAAACCAAAGACAATCTCCCATGCGATAGTAAATTAAAGGAAGTCTCTCCTCCTTTAATTCTCTTTCAGAAAGGATAAGGTAATTTCTATAAGCCTCTTTATAACCAGAAAGGAAGAAGTATGACTCTGCTTTTGTAAAAATGGCATCTTCCGATTTATCATCACCTATATGGTCAATTGCAAGGTTTAAAAATCCAGCATCATAAAGCTCCTTACTTATATCTGTTTGTGAGAATAAAAGATAAGGAATAAGTAGCAAAATGAATGCTTTTGGAACAAATCTTTCATCCATAATGTCAAATCAATAATCCTGTAAAAGACTTTTCAACAAACTTTTGTTGTTTAAAACTATCGCAGTTTATTTTATTACAATGCCATAAGTTTTGCAAGGATTTTATTTTTAGTTGAGCAATAATATCTTTCACAGCATAGAAAGCCTTTTAAAACTTGCCCTTGGGTCAGGGCTTAAAAAAATCTCTGAACCAACATCTGCTATATCAACGCCACTTTCCTTTACAAGATGTATGTTTGAATGCTTTATCCCTCCATCCATTCCCAAAAGTATATTTTTTTTCTTAAGTAGCTTTACTTTATTAAGGACTTCTGGGATAAATTTACTTCCATAAAAACCAGGATTAACGCTCATTACTAAAACCATATCTATACTGTCAATATAGGATTCGACCGCACTAGCCTCTGTTTCTGGATTTATGGCAATTCCAGGAGAAAGATGAAATTTTCTTATTTTTTCGATAACCTCATTTGGATTGTTCTCCGACTCAAGATGAAAGATTATCCTAAATACACCATTTTTTGAGAAACCCTCTATATAGTTTATAGGGTCAACAACCATAAGGTGGACTTCAATCAACAAAGATGTTTCTATAAGACTATCAAATGATATGGTTTTTGTTGGAACAAACTCTCCATCCATAATATCTAAATGAATAGTTTTGCAGAAATTTTCTGCAATTCTTGCCATCTCAACAAACTTTTCTTTTTTATCCGTCAGAATAGCGGGATAGATTTCCATTACCAATTTATTTTATTACAATATTACAAACTTTGCAAGACCGTAATTTCCTAAGCTAGATAAAAGAATGTGAAAAATTGACAATAAAAAAGAAAATAGGTATAATTTTTCTGTGTTTGAAGAAAAGCCTTGGGGTAGATGGGATTTGTTAGATACGGGATTAGGTTTTAAAGTAAAAAGAATTACTGTCCATCCTGGCCATAGGCTTTCCCTCCAGCTTCACAATAAAAGGGCTGAGAATTGGATAATTGTTTCTGGAAGTGCCGAGGTTACCATTGGAGAGAAAAAACTAACTCTTTCTGTAGGTGAGCATGTTTTTATTCCCAAGGAGACCCCTCATCGCCTTGAGAATAAAGAAAAAGATGAGCTTGTTGTAATTGAGGTTGCAATTGGGGATTATATAAAAGAGGATGATATTATAAGGCTTGCTGACGACTATGGAAGATAATGCTTACTGTATCATTTTAGTTGGAGGAGAAGGAAAAAGATTATGGCCAATTTCTGATAAGAAAAAACCAAAGCCATTTCTTCCTTTAATAACAGAAAAGACTTTGATAGAAGAGACGGTAAATAGAATAAAAGATATATTCCCAAAAGAAAGAATCAAATTTGTTTTATCTAATAAATACAAAACTTTGTGTTCAAAGATATTCCCTTATTTTACCGAGGAAAATTATATTATTGAACCCTGCCCAAGGGATACATCGGCTGCAATTGGCCTTTCTTTAAAATATACTCCAGATGATTCAACGCTTGTTGTCCTTTCATCTGACCACTATGTCTCTGATAAAGAAAACTTTCAGAGACAAATCCTTTCTGGTGCGAAATTTCTTGAAAATAATCCCGATTTTGTCCTTGTATTTGGCATTAAACCAAAGAGACCAGAAGCTGGCTACGGCTATGTTAAAAGGAAAGAACCGCTGGATGATGGCATATTTAAGGTAGAAAGGTTTTTTGAAAAACCAAATAAAGAAGACGCCAAAGTTTATCTAAAGAACCCAAATTATTTTTGGAATGCCGGGATATTTATTTTTAGGAAAAAAAGAATGGAGGAACTTTTTTCTATTCATCTCCCAGAACATTGTAAGGTGATTTTAGATTCAGAGATCAAAGATCAAAGATTTAAAAGCCTTGAAAAAATATCTATTGATTACGGAATAATGGAAAAGATAGATACAATTGGAATGATCGAGGGAGATTTTTTATGGGATGATATTGGAAGCTACAATTCCCTTTCTAGGATTCATAGGCCCGATGAGAATAAAAACCTTGTTTTTGGAGATTGTACGGGGATAAGTACAAAAAATTGTATTATCTGGTCAGATAATGGTAAAATAGTAACAATCGGTGTCTCAGGACTTGTTATTGCTTATTGTGATGGAAGAGTTCTTGTTGCGAAAAAGGAAAGAGTGGATGAGATAAAAGGACTCGTTGATATAATAGAAAATGAAGATTAATTTTTATTACTTAATTTTTATATTACTCCTTACTTCATTTGGTTGTGATATTGATGCAAAAAGGATAAAAAAAACCAAAAAGAAAAGCAAAACAACTGTAGGAACGACTACAGTTTTAGGAACAGTTACAATCCCAGAGACAACCACAATTGTGGAGACGCATACAGTTACAGGAACACCGACACAAATCTCTTGGTACACATCCTTAGATGAGGGAGAAAGAGTAGCAAAGAAGAAAAACATTCCTATCATGCTTTCCTTCTGTGGAGACTGGTGCATTTATTGCAAACTTCTTGATACAATAACATACAAAGATAAAGATGTTATTTCTATGCTTCAAAACTTTGTTTGTGTAAGAATAGATGCAGGTAAAAATTTAGAACTTGCAAAGAAATATATGGTAACAGGTCTTCCAACCATAGTCTTCATTAAGCCAGACAGAACAAAAGTTCACGAAATAATTGGATTCAGACAACCGAATGATTTCATCCTTGAAGCAAAAAAAGTACTCAAAGTAAAATAAACATAGTAATTCTTGGTGAATTGTAAAGGACGTATTATTAAGCCTTTCAAGAAAATAAAAAAATATGGTTCTTCTCCAAAAATAG
>DNCM01000150.1 GCA_003498085.1 bacterium | reverse complement strand
GCCCTTTACCAAAAGATTTCTCCAAGAATACCATTCCCGATCTTTCGATGTCTCCTGTAAGTAAGATAGATGTAGCAGGAAAACAAAGTTTAAGGACTATTGAATTATCATTATCCTTTTTGAATCTTTTTTGTGGGGGGCCAAAAACATCTATGTTTATCCCATTAAGCTCTATTCTATCGCCCATTTCTAATATCTCTTTTTTAATACCCCTTTTCTTACAGTTTATAGCGAATTCTTTAAATATCTTTGTATCAGAATAAATACCATTAAAAAATACCCTTCCTACATCATATTCATCAAGAACCCCAACAATACCACCAATATGATCAGAATCTTGGTGTGTTACAACGACAATATCTATTTTATTGATTCCTTTGTATCTAAGGAATGGAAAAAGAACATGATGAAATATCCAAGTATTTCCTCCATCGACAAGGATGTTTGAATTTCCTTTTATAAAGATACAGTCTCCAGTTCCAACATCAAGGAAGTAGACTTTGGTATCCTTTGGTTTAAAGAGATTATACCAAAGAAGGATATTTATAATGAGCAAGCTTGGAATAATCGCCTTTTTCTTTAGACAAACGACAAAAAGGATGAAAAGATAAAGAAAAATAACAACAAGAATGCTTGGCGAAGGAATAGAAATTGATGCCTTTGGGATGGATGAAAAGAAAAATATTACCTTAATTGCAATAGTTGTAAGAAAAGATAAAGGAAGAACAAAAATCTCTGCAAGTGGTATGTGGATAAAACCAAGAAGAATAAAGAGTAAGCCACAGGAAAGGAGAATACCAACAATAGGAACAACAAAGAAGTTTGCAAGGGGTGCAATCAAGGATACCTTTCCAAACCAGAATAAAACTGTTGGTATTGTTCCAAGCCAGGCAGAGATACAAGTTGAAATAAATCCGAACGGAATAAGACCATCTTCTGCTTTCATCATAAATTTCGGTGTAAGATAGATAAGAGAAATACAAGCAATAAATGAAAGCTGAAAGCCGATATTATATATTTCATAAGGGTTTATAATAAGTAAGATAAGACATGCTATTGCCAATGTATTATAATGATTAAACTCCCTATCAAACATTAGAGAAACAAGGACTATCCATCCAATAATTAATGACCTTGCAGTTGGTGATTGCATTCCAGTAACCAATCCAAAGGTGAAAAGGATGGGAACAAGAAGAATATATGATACCTTACTTTTTAAGCCAAATAGCCTAAATAAACCAAGAAAAAATATTCCTAGCAAGGCAATATGTAATCCAGATACAGAAAGGATATGGATTGTTCCAGTATCGGAAAATGCCTTGTTTATAGAATAAGAAAGCCCCCTCCTTTCACCAATAAGTATTCCCAAAAGAAAACCCCTTTCTTCTTCTGGCACTAAGGAAAGAACCCTTTCTGCCCTCTCCTTTATCCTTGATGCAAAAAATAAAAGTGGGTTTACCCTCCCCTTTCCCAAGGTAACCACATCTTCAATCTTAGAGACATATGTACAAGAATATATCTTTTTCCTTTGTAAAACTTTCTTTCTGCTATATCTCCCTGGATTTTTATATTCTTTTGGCTGCTTTATCTTTGCGTTCTTAATAGATAGCTTATCTGAAAGAAAAACATCCATTAAAGGGAGGTTTACCGAAATAAGACCAGATGCAGAAAAACCATCGAATTCTTCTACTTTTAGGACAACATACATTCTATCAGGATACCTCGTTGGATACTCAATAACAGTCCCAATGAGATTACCTTTTCTTCCCGCATAGTTTGCTATATTCTTATGTTCAATATAAGAATGGATGTCTAGATAAAATGAGGCAAAAGAAATAATAGAAAGATATAAAAAGATTAAAGACGTCCTATTCTTTAAAAGAATGAGAAGAAAAAATGAAAGAAGAAATATCCAGGTAAGAAAAAATGAAAATTGGATTTTTAATAGGATGCCGAAGATAACAGAAAGTATAATTGGGACAAACGGTTTTCTACTCAAAAACTATTCTTTAAAAAACTTTGCTACTTTAATAAGTTCAATTGCCCTTAAAAGCTGATTGTCACAATATAGGTCAGCAATAGGTAACCTTTCTTCTTTTGACTTCCTCCTTTCTTTTTCTAAATCCCTTAAAATATACTTTTTTTCAATGTTAATGCCTTGTTTATTAAGACTTTCTATGAATTCACTGATTTCTTTATCTGTCCAGGTAGAATATTTCCCTACAAAATCTTCAGAAAAATCACCATCTTCAAACTTTTGAATCATTCTCCTTTTTTCTTCAGGAATTTCCTCACAATCAACAACTATCTCTGGTTCAATCCCTTTATTATGTATAAGATTTCCAGCTGGAGTATAGTAATATCCAGTTGTCAATGCAAGACCCGATCCATCTGATAAACTATAAACTGTCTGAACAGATGCCTTTCCAAAAGTCTTTTTTCCAAGCAATACCCCTCTTTTGTAATCCTTCAATGCACCTGCAACGATTTCGGCACCTGATGCAGTTCCACCATTTATAAGGACAGCCATCTTTTGTTTTATCCTTCTTCCACTATCTTCTGCATAGTATCTAAGCTCTGGTGTTCCTTCTCTGCCTTTTGTATAAACAATAAGCGTGCCTTGGTCGACAAACCTGGATAAAGCACCAACGGATGCCTGTAATGTTCCACCGCCGTTGTTCCTAATATCGAGGATGATATACTCTGGATTTTTTTCTAAAATTTTAGAAATGGCCTCGTCTAATTCAGAAGTTGTATTATTGTTAAACGATGTTATCCTCATATACACTATTTTATCGTCGACTACCTCCCATTTTACAGTCTTTATCTTTATGATATCTCTTGTTATGGTGTAGATAATAGGATCACTTTCACCACTTCTTGCAATTGTTATTGTAACATCAGTTCCTGGTTGGCCTCTAAGCTTTGAAACAGCCCCTTGAAGGGTTATTCCCTCTGTTGATGTTCCGTCTATATGAGTTATACAATCGTCTGCCCTTACCCCTATTTTCCAAGCCGGAGTATCCTCAATAGGCGAGATAACAATGAGTTTTCCATCCTTTATAGTTATAACAATTCCCAAACCACCAAATTGTCCAGCGATCTCTGTTTCCATATTCTTATGGGCTTCTGGCGCCATAAATCTTGTAAATGGATCCTCTAGAGCTGAAAGCATCCCATTGATTGCCCCATAAATAAGCTTTTTTGGCTCTGCTTTTGAGGGTTCGACATAGGCACTTGTTACATAGGAAAATGCCTCTGCAAAAATATCCAGATCCTTGTAAGACTCCCTTGAATATGCAACGGTAATTGCGAATCCAACTAAAACAATCATCCCTATGCCTTTCTTCATATCTATTAAAATACAAGATTACCTCTATGTTTGTCAAGAAGTGATTAAGATTTTCACAAATTCCCCAACTTTCGTCAAATCTAATGTAAGTATTACAAATATTGATATTGAAGAATGATTC
>DNCM01000154.1 GCA_003498085.1 bacterium | reverse complement strand
GTGGGTAACGCAGTCAATTTTTTTATTATTTCCTGTAGTTGACAAGATAAAGTTGTTTATGATTAAATTATAAAAAAATGGGTCAGGTTATACCTGTTTTTCCCGTGAGGTAATAAAAAAACTCAAGAAGAAAAGCCTGATTTGATAATTTTGGATGTGATGATGTTTGGAATAAATGGCTATGAGGTTTGTCAGGTAATTAAAGAAGATAGGCTAAAGAGCCATATTTCTAATTATAATGCTAACTGCCAAAAAAGAGGTGGAAGACAAGGTGAAAGGGTTGAACATAGCGGCAGATGATTATCTTATTAAACCATTTCATCCTCAAGAGTTGCTAGCCAGAGTAGAGGCAATTTTGTGCTGTTCCCAGCTCAATATTCAAACTAATCCCTTGACGGGTCTACCGGGCAACATCTCTATTATGAACAAGACTGAGGAGAGAATAGAAGAAGGTAAATATTTCAGCCTCCTTTATTTTGATCTGGATAATTTCAAGGCATTTAACGATACCTACGGCTGTGAACAGGGAGATGAAGCTATCAAACTAACTGCTTATAGCATTATTCAAGCAGTAGAAGATTTGGGTAATCAAGATGATTTTATCGGGCATATAGGCGGCGATGACTTTATCATCCTAACCACTCCAGAGAAAATTGATGCTCTATACACACAAATCATTATTGAATTTAATAAGTCTATTCCTGGTCTCTATGATGAGGAGGATAAAAAAAAGGGTTTTCTTTTCTGTAAAGACAGAAAGGGTCAAGAGCAAAAATTTCCCATTATATCTATTTCAATTGCCTGTGTAGGCAATGAGCAAAGAGAATTCTCCCATCCAAACCAGATAAGTACAATAGCGGCTGAGGTAAAAAAATATGCCAAGTCTATAGCTGGCAGCACTTATATTAAAGATAGGAGACAAAATGAAACAACTAATTGAGGCGATAAAATCTATTAAGGAAGGCAATCTTGAGCCAATCAAGCTAAAAGCTCAGGCCGAAACCGCAGAGTTAATAGAGGCTATTAACGAAATGCTGACTGCGGTAAGCCAAAGGCTGAAGGAGAAAGAGACAAGGCTGGATGAACAGGTCTTTGGCCTTTATGTCTTAAACTATGCGGTTAAAATTATTGGGTCTTCCTTGAAAACGAAGGAACTTTTGAATATCTGCTTGGAAACCTTCATTGATATAGGAAAAGTTAAAGGGGGTTCAATAGGACTAATTGACCAGCAAGGTAGATTAAAAATTAAGGTAAAAGAGAATGCCCCAGAAATAGAGAAAGAAATTATCAAAAAGGTAATTAAGGAAAGTGAGCCTTTTATGGGAGATATAAATGGGAATGTCCTCCTCTGTCTGCCCCTTATGGGAAGAGAAGAAATAGTTGGAGTGGTAAGCCTTTATGATAGATTGGATAAACAAGGTTTCAGCCAGGAGGATATAAATGTCATTTCTACCCTGACCACCCAGGTTGGAGTGAGCATAGAAAATGCCCGATTATACGAGGAGCTTGCCCGTTGGAATAAGCAATTGGAACGAAAGGTGGCTGAAAGGACTAAAGAGTTGAAAGAAGCAAATGAAGAGCTAAAAAAGATGGATAAGATAAAATCGGATTTCCTTTCAATGGTTGCCCATGAATTGAGGACACCACTCACCTCTATTAAGGCATTCACTGAGTTGTTATTGAGTAAGCCTGACCGTGAGGTGGAAGCCAGATTAAGGTATCTTGGGATAATCCACAGCGAGTGCAATCGGCTGACCAGGTTAATCAATAATGTTCTGGATCTTTCCAAGATAGAGGCAGGTAAGGTAGAGTGGAACATCCAATTGGTTTCCATTGCAGAGATAGTGAATACCTCGCTAGCTACTACCCATAAATTGATAGAAGATAGCGGGCTTGAAATAGAAGCTCAAATAGAAGATAACCTGTCACTTGTTCTGGCTGACAAGGATAGACTAATTCAGGTAATGACCAATTTAATTGGAAATGCGGTTAAATTCACAGAAAAAGGTGGAAGGATAGATGTGAGGGTTAAAAAGAAGACTAGACCAACTAAATGTATTCAGGTAAGTGTTAGTGATACAGGCATTGGGATAAGAAAGAAGGATTTAGATAAGGTTTTTCAGAGATTTAAGCAGGTAGGTGATGGTATGACCAATAGACCAGAGGGAACAGGCTTGGGTTTAAGTATTTGTAAAGAGATAATTGAACACCATAAAGGTAAAATCTGGGTTGAAAGTAAATTGAAAAAGGGAAGCACATTTCATTTCAACCTTCCAATAGAAGACAAATAAAAATTGAGTAGAAGATAGAATTGTTTTATAATATCAGAATGAAGATGATAAATGGGAAGTGTAGAGGAATTACGAAACTCTAGTGACATTGATAGTGAATTTATTGAAGAGGTATCGAAACAAGCAGAGATTTCTAAAGAAAAATGGCTGGAAGTATAAAGTTGTAATAAACTAAAATGGAGGTGAAAGAGTGAAAAAGATATTGGTAGCGGATGATGATTTAAACATCAGAACGGCCTTAAGTGAGGCTTTGAGTGAGGAGGGCTATGAGGTGATTGCTGTCGGAACAGGTGGCGAGGCATTAAAAATCGCTCTGGAGAAAAAATTGGATTTGCTTATACTGGATATAAAGATGCCTGATATCCATGGGATAGATGTTCTTAAGAGGCTACGGGCTAAAGGTAAGACTTTACCGGTAATAATCTTGACTGCGTTTCCTGCTATGGAAAAGGATATGGAGATTCAATTAGGAAAAATCTCTGCTTTTATTAGTAAGCCCTTTGACCTCGAGGAGGTTAAGAACACGGTTAGAGGAATCGTTGTAGAAGAGACAGAAAATGAATAGCAAAAAAGAATTGGAACGAATGCTTATTGAGACTGGTCTTATTAACGAGAAGCAATTAGAGATAGCAAAGAAAGAACAGGGACAAAGCAAAGAATCATTGACCAAAATCATAATTTCTCTGGGTTTGGTAAATGAAAATAAGATGATAGAGTTTTTAAGCTCCAAATTAGGCATAACCAGAGTAAATCTTTCTAGGGTAGTAGGGATTGACTTAAAGGTGGCTGATGTAATTCCAGAATCAATGGCTAAAGCAAATCTCATTTTTCCTATCTCTAAGAGAAATGATCTCCTTACTCTGGCAATGGCTGACCCTTTAAATACATCAGTTATAGAAAAAGTAACAAAAATGGGTTATCGGGTTAAGCCAGTGATTAGCACAGAGGTAGAAATTAAAAATGCCATTCAAAAGTACTATGGAAAAGGGGCAATCGTAGAAGATATTTTAAGAGAGGCTAAACCATTAGTGGAAGAGGAGGTTATAGACTTAGAGGTTGGAAAAGATGAGTCTCCAGCCATCAACCTGGTTAATCATCTCTTAATTGAAGCAATCAATACTGGCGCTTCTGACATCCATATTGAGCCTTATGAACAGAGCCTTTGGACTCGTTATCGGATAGATGGAATCCTCCATAAGGTATCCTCGTCAAGCAGACATTTTCATGAGGCTATTATCTCCAGAATCAAGATTATGTCGGGCTTGGATATTACTGAGCGACGACGGCCTCAAGATGGACGGGCTAAGGTGAGGATATTAGGTCAGGAGGTAGACCTGCGGGTTTCTACAACTCCGACTATCTTTGGAGAAAAAATCGTAATGAGAATCCTGGATCCCAGTGGCTTATGTTTAAGCCTTTCGAGCTTATTTGAACCGGAAATTCTTAATATCTATAATTCGTATATCCGCAAACCCCAGGGATTTATCTTAATCAGCGGACCTACTGGAAGTGGCAAGACAACCACTCTTTATTCTACCTTGGCGGCTATTCGTTCCGTAGAAAAGAATATAATGACTGTTGAAGACCCAGTTGAGTATGTCTTGGGTGAAGGAGTGAACCAACAGCATGTTAAATCAATGATTGGTTTAGATTTTGCCACTAGTGTAAGGTCTTTCTTGCGTCAGGACCCGGATATTATTTTAATAGGTGAAATAAGGGATAAAGAGACCGCGGATGCAGCTATAACTGCCGCCTTAACCGGGCATCTAGTTTTTTCTACCATTCATACCAATAGTTCCTCAGAGATAATAACCCGATTGTGTAATATGGGAATAGCACCATATTTGATTACTTCTACCTTGATTATGGGAATTGCCCAGAGATTGGCTAGAGCCATATGTTCCAAATGCAAGGAATCCTACGAAGCAAACCCAGAAATAGCCGAGACATTGGGAGTAGAAGAAGGAACCCTTTTGTATCAAGGCAAAGGTTGTAAATACTGCAATCAGATTGGATATAAGGGCAGAACAGGAATATATGAGGTGATGGTTATCAATGAAGCTATTCAAACTATGATTATTGACCAGGAACCTAGTCATAAGATTGAAGAGGTAGCCCAACAGAATGGAATGATTACTTTAAGGGAGGCGGCAATAAAGAAGGTGTTGGCTGGCATAACTACTATAGAGGAGTTATATAGGATAACTTCATAAAAAAGCAATGAGCAATGAGTTAAAAAAGGGGGGGCTGTACTCGGAAGGCACATCATAACCATCCTATAGAG
>DNCM01000017.1 GCA_003498085.1 bacterium | reverse complement strand
CTTGTGATAATCCCTGTTAAATTTATCAATTCATCTTTTAAAAATTCATCGATATTTGCATGAGAAAACTCTTTAGGAGTTTCTTCAATAGAATTTTTGCCTATAAAATTTGGATGACATTTGCCAATGTCGTGGAGGAGTGCTCCGATTTCGCCAATTATAATATCTTCTTTTTTGTTTTTTATATCGTTAATAATATTACCCATCATTCTACCGTCAAATCATCTAAATTTAAAAAATCTTTTTCTTTAATTTCTCCATTCGATTTAGTCCAAAGCTTTCCTTCATCTAGACTCTCTTTAATAACGCCAAAATTTGATGTCTTTTTTGCAGAAAATCCATAGGTATAGAACATCAGCCCTAAAGCCTTAAATAGGAATCTCAGGTCTTCTTTTATTTCGGATTCTTCCCCTTTTGGGTATGGGAAATAAAGAAGGTAAAAATCTCCTTTTTGCTCAGGTTTCATAACTTCAAGATTTATTGGGCTTTTTCCTCCTACAGGTGTCCTTGTTTTTCTATTTAATGGAGTGATAACATCTTTCTCTGCATCCTTTTCAAAGAATGTTGGGAAAAAATAGAGTATTCCCTTTAATGCATTTTCCTCCCCGGCTTCTGAGCCAAATAATCTTCTTATAATTTCTCTTTTCTTTTTATCATCATATTTATTAACTTTTTCAGCAGAAAATCTTAAATGTCCCTTCCATGTTGAAGGTCTGACCATTGCTAGACCAAGGAATTTATCTCTTATGATTGGGTTTTCAAAAATTCTGCCATCAATGATATGGAATTCTCCTTCGTCTTTGCTTGTGTATGGCTTTTTAAGGGTAAAGGAGATTTTTATGAGAGTAGAATTTTGCGGAAGACTTTGCAAGTCATCTTTTAATGGGTAGAACTGATTGTAATTTTTGTCTGTGCATCCAATTTTTTTCTTTTTTCTTCCTACCTCTATCCCTAATTCCTGATCATTTACGCCACTATTTAAATTTGTTTCTGAAAGATAATAATCATGCACTATCATTTTTTAATAACCCCTTCCAGAATTTTTTTACCTAGTTTTTCATCGATTAAATTGCAACTTTCTAAGTTATCATTATCTGAAAATAGTTTTTCTCTCAAGCTACCATTTAAGTTTTCTTTTATTTTCTCTTTAATACCCTCTTCATCATATCCCCAAATTCTTGTCTCTACCGTTTCTTTATCAATTTTATATCCATGGGAGACAAAAACCTTTGAACCTTCGCCCAATTTGCCAAAAATACTGTGCCTTTTATTTCTATCATCTTCAAAATGTCTTATAGTGTCTCTTATATGGAATGCAATTGGTAGAAAATTATAGTCATTCCAAAGTTTTTCCCAGTTTCCCCAGTTATCGGAAAATTTCTTGTGGCCTTGTTGGTGAGTCCAGAAAGCTTCTTTGTCTATTAACGCAGGAATATCTTCTTTAAATTTGAGGTGGAATTTATAAAAGAAAAAATTATCTAAGCTAGGAAATTCTACTCTTGCGCTATCCTTTTTGAATTCAAGGTTATCAATCTTATCATCCTTATGTGGTAGATTGTTCTCAATAATCTTTATTACTCCATTTCCCTGGGATGTATGTGCTCCTATGGCACCATAATCTCCTATTATTTCAAATGTTGCATTCAATAAAATCCATTCATTCTTGCTTATCTCTCTTAAGGGAATAAAACTTAAAATTACTGGTGACATAAAACCCAAAACATTTCTTCTTAGATATATTAGATATTTTAGTTTGTCTTTTTTTACCTCATGTTTTTTTCTGGTTCCTATCCAAACTCCTGGGATAGTATGATCATTAAACTCTATGTTAAGCTTAAACTTTCTTGCCCAGCCTGTGCATCCAAAAAGTTCGCAGGCATCACAATGGTTTTTACCCTCACATCTTGTATTTGCTGTTGGATCGCAGGCACTTCTTCCCAGTCCTCTTATCAAGACTTCATACCACCATCTTAGGCTACCAATAATCCCTGTTTCGCGTAATCGTAATTGTTCCTTAGACTTTTCCCTTACTCCTCCCGTCCAAATTGGGGTTAAAGTTTCTAATTTAAGCAATGGTCCCATTTCTTCATTTTCCTTCATAGAAGGCTCTGGATAAATCCTTTTACTCATACCAAGATTCTATACTCATAGCCAAAGTATAAAATCAATTTTTCACCAGGACAAGCTTTTGTTGCCATTTTTTTGTATTGTTGAATACTAACATATTTTAAGAAATATTATCAACAAAAATTTCAATCTCAGATAGGTATAGACATACCCGCCATCTTGAAGAAGAAATAAAGATTATTAGATTTGAGATTTGAAGATTGTTTCGGTCTCTACCTACAGGAATCTAACAACTAAAAACTAAAAACTGATATAGGTTTTAGCCCTACCGGTAAGGATGTCTTATTAGACAAGCAGATTCTCATCATCCCTGATACCAAGAGTTTCAGTCCCTACCGGTAAGGATGTCTTATTAGACCTATTGACAAAACACAAGAAAATAGCTAAACTTTTCGCATTATAATACCCTAAGCATTCATAAGTTAATGCTGAAACCTTTATCCGCTCCTCAATCTCTTGTTGAGAAAAACTTATTATACTTTTATAAATATTTTCTAAGTTTTCTAATCCAAAGTCTATTTCACTCTTTAGTTCATTTATGTTCATAAAGTAATTTTCCTTCTTTTGAAATTCTTTGTTTGAGATACCCTTTGATACTTTCAAAATCGAGTATACTCACTCGTTTGCGGGTATTCATGATACATTCAGCCATTGCTCGAAAATAATTTTCATCAGGTAGCCCCTCATAGCACATATCTATATCTGAATCAGCCTTATAATCTCCTCTAACTAAAGAACCATAGAGGATGATCTTTGTAGCACCATAATGACATAAAATTGATTTTATTTTCTCCAAATCTTCCATTATCTCTGGAGATATTTTCTCTTTTTCTGCTGAAAATCTCTTCATTTCTTTTGTCTTATTTATTCTTTATATAGTTTTGCCTAACAGTTTCGGTGTTTGTGAAGATTAAATACCAACAAAGAATGTTAGGTTGTTACTACATTGTTTATTATAGCTATTTCCTTAACTTGCGTCAAGAATTATTTCCTGTTCCTGAGGTTCCCAAGATGGGTATAAACCAACCAACCTGGAGAGATAGAAATAAAGATTATTAATTTGAGATTTTAAGATTTGAGATTTAAAGATTGTTTCGGTCTCTACCTACAGGAATCTAACAACTAACAACTGATTTAAATTTCAGTCCCTATCTATAGGGATGTCTTATTAGACTATATCATAAAGAGTCCATTCTTGGAATGGTTTCAGTCCCTATCCGTAGGGATGTCTTATTAGACCCCTTGACTTCGTAGACCCTTGATTTCAAAGAGCAAAATCAGGTAAAAATTCAGAACCTCAACCAAAATCTCCCAAAACCAACCAATTTTTAATAAGGTGAAAATATCTTATTTTACTTACCATTCAAAGCTCTGAATGACTATTATACCTTTCCTTTCTGCTTCTTTGATAAATTT
>DNCM01000073.1 GCA_003498085.1 bacterium | reverse complement strand
CTACAATAATAAACCAAGCAGAACTAATTGGCTCAACAACCTGTCCACAAGAAACAATTTCTGCCTATGCCTCAGCAACAACCCATATTATTGTCCCAACTAATCTTCCTGACCTTATTGTAAGTAAAATAAAGGTCTATCCATCATATATCGTTGAAGAAGGAACAAGGGTAAGGATAATAGCATGGATTAAAAACATTGGAAATAGACCTGCAAATAATATCAAAGTAATCTTCCTTGATGGGGATAATCAAATAGATGGAACAAAAACAATATGGGGACTTGCCCCAGGGCAAACCAGACACAGCTCTGTAGTCTGGAGAGCAAGACCAGTAGGAACCCATACAATAAATGTAATAGTTGACCCAGCAAATACAATACAAGAACTAAGAGAAGACAATAATATTGGAACAACAATAGTAATTGTTAAGAAAACAAAAGGTGCAATTGCAGGAACAATAACAGAAAAGAACACAGGAAATCCAAATAAAAGGAGCCTATGTTTTTGCAATAGGTAGGAGTTTTGGAATGGATATTTCTGGCTTCGCCAGTGAAGGAACGTCAGACAATGAAGGAAAATACTTTATAGAGAACCTAAGACCAGGAAGATACTTTGTTCTTGCAATTAAGTATGGTTATAGACCAAAGGTAAAGATAGTAAGGGTAAAACAAGGCCACACAACCATTGTTAATTTTGAGCTAATAAAACTAAGAATACAAGAAGAAATATCAACTTATAATGAAATCCTTAAAGCAATAAAAGAACAACAAGAAAACCAAGAGGTCCAAGAATTATCCATAAACCCAGAATTTGAAGCACACATTGCCTTATATTTATCCCAACAAAACATAGAAGAGCTTCCATTCATTGAAGACCAAGAGCCAATAACCCTAATATTAACACCAAACAAAAAAGCTTTATCATACCAAGAAGAACTTACAATTGACATCTCTTCCAACAATGAAAACCTTGCTGGAATAAACCTAAAAGTAGACTATGACCAAACAAAACTTTTATTAACAAACCAGGAGCCATTATTTATCATAGGAACAAAAACACTAAAACTTGTATTCAAAGCAATCTCAGAAGACCTAGACACAACAATAAAGATTATCCCTATATCAGCAAGAAATACAAATAATAGGGAAATACAAGCTTATGGATGTAAAATAACAATAACAACAGCTATTCCAGAGACACAACTATTACAATCATATCCCAATCCAGCAAATCAGGGTTGCTATATTCCATTTAGGCTATCAAATGACACCAATGTTTCCCTTGAGGCCTACAACATCATAGGACAAAAAGTAAGAACAATAGAATTAGGACAAAAAACCAAAGGCTCATATATCCAAGAAAATAAGGCAATATTCTGGGATTTAAGGAATGATTCACAACAAAAGGTCTCAAAAGGGCTATATTTCTACAAGATAAAGGCAGGGGAATTTAAGGCTATAAAATCAATGATTGTAAAATAGGCTTTACTATGCTACAATCTCTTTGTGAAAGAGAAAAAGGATAAGGAAGCAATAAAGCCAAATTATAAGAAAAGGAAATCTCTTTCAAATATTAACACAACAACCTCCTTGTTTCTATTAATAATAAAAGGGGTTCTTGTTGCACTTTCTGGAATAAGTTTTTCTTTCTTTATCTTAAAGCTTGAAAACCCCAAATTGACATTTTCTTTCTTAAAAAGCCTACCTTTTGTTATTATTTTTTTATCCTTTTGGTTAGGATTTTCATACATAGTTTCAAGGTTTAATAAAACACTATTCCTCTCTACACTATCTAAGGATGCAATCTCTTTTTTTCCTATAATCCTCCTTTCCCCCTTTTCCTTATTTTTGGAAAAAACCTACATACCAAATATTGTCCTCCACAAGCTCTTCTTTTTTATTATTATAACAAGCATAGCCATTTTCATCAAAACCACAACTATTAAGCCATTTCAGATAAAGCCTCTTTGGATACATCTTGCACTTGGTATTTTTATGTTCCTTTATTCCTCTATCTATTCATTCCTTTCCTTCCTAAATTACATTAATTTAAGTCTAACAAAGATTGGTGATATGGCATTATTTGACCAAATCTTCTGGGATACAATACATGGAAAGATATTATATGCCCAAGGGCATGGATATAACTTTCTTGGTGAACACTTCTCCCCGGCCATAATCATCCTTGCCCCATTTTATTTAATCTTTCCTCATCCTTGCACACTTATGGCTCTTCAGAGTATGTATATAGGAATAGGAGCAATCCCAATATATCTAATTGCTAATGATAAACTAAAAAATCCCCTTCTTGGCCTTTCATTCTCCCTTGCCTATCTCCTTTATCCTATGACAAGCAGGGTAAATCTACTTGAATTTCACGAGATAACACTTTGCATACCATTTCTTTTGTTTACCTTCTACTTTCTTGAAAAGGAAAGATGGGGATTCTATTTTCTCTTTCTATTTCTTTCAATGATGGTTAAAGAGAATATTCCTCTAACTATAATAGGGCTTGGTTTTTACATTCTTTTAATAAAAAAGAAAAGGGCAATAGGCTTTGTAAGTATTGGAATAAGCATTATCTGGGCATATCTTTCAATAAAGGTTTTAATTCCATATATAAGGGAGGCAACATCAGAAGGAGCATACTCTGGATACCAGGCGGCTATAAGAAGATATAGCTACTTAGGAGAAACCCCTCTTGAGATAATTAGAAACCTTCTCTTTCATCCCCAAAAAATTATTGAGGCTATATCGTTTGATAGGAGGCTTATAATTTTTAATAACATTATTTATCTCCTTAATCCATTAGGCTTTCTATCTTTAACAAGCATTTTTATTATACTGGCTATCCCTGAATTCCTTCTTCATAGCCTTGCTAATTATGGTCTTCAATATCTTTTGGTAAGTGCACATCCCTCGCCCTTTATCCCTATTGTCTTAATTTCTGGGATTTATGGGCTAGCAAATATAATGAAGGTGTTTCCTTCGGCAAAAAAATATGTATTTGCTTTTTCTATATACATTCTCTCTTGTTCTTTACTTTCCAATTATTACTTTAGCTTTCCTGCTCTAAAAATAACCACTGATGTTGTACACTACGAATTTCCTTGCCATAAAACAATTTTTTCTATACCCCTTAATAAAGAAAGTTATATCATTAAAGAAAGGGCAAGGATATTCTTTGAGATGAAAAAGCTAATTCCAAAAGAGGCAATAGTATCAGCATCAAGTGATATTTCTCCATACTTCTCTCAAAGAAAGATTCTTTTTGGATTGGATAGGTTCAAAGAGGCAGACTACCTTATTCTCAATACAATCCCAAGTATCTGGATTGATATGGAATTCGTCAATAAGACCCTTAATGAAGCATTAAAAGCTAAAGACTTCCAGCTTATCTTTGATAAAGAAGGCTTTTATCTCTTTGTAAAAAAATCATATGAAGAAAATCTCTTATCCAGAATGAAGTTTTTATTGCTATCTTCCCCTCAAAGCCATCTTATTAGGGGCTCAATATATTTTAACTTAAAAGAAGAGGATAGGGGACTTGATGAATATAAAAAGGCAGTTCTGCTTTATTCAAAGAATAAAAAGGATTCTAAGGCTCAACTTATTGGATTACATTATTTTCTTGCCAAATATTATTATGAAAAAAAGAATTTATCTGCGAGCATTTACGAACTAGAAGAGGTTGTTAAACTTAATCCAAGTAATATTCAAGCTCGCGAAAATCTGGAAGCCCTCAAAAAAAGGCTTGACACAAAGACAAGGGGTAAATAAATTTGTCAAAGAAAAATAAAAAAATGAGAAATAAAAACTTGAAGTTTCAGAAGAAAACTAAAGCTGGAATCTTTTATAGCAAGTTAAAGGAGATTTTTCAATGGTTTATTATCATCCTCCCGGCCTTTCTTTTGTTCTCTTTAGGTTTTACCCATAGATGGAATACAGAAGATGCATTTATAAGTTTTCGTGTGATCCAAAATCTTAATGCTGGTTATGGACCCGTATTCAATATAGATGAAAGGGTTGAGGTTTATACCCATCCTTTGTGGATAGCTATCCTCTCCTTGAGTTCCTTAATTACAAAATCTATTGAATGGACTGCAGTCTGCTTAGGATTAATATTTTCATTTCTTGGGGTTTTATTTGGCACATTAGGGGAAATGAGTATATTCAGAAGATTGAAAGATAATGAAGCTTCTCTCTTAATTCCTTTAGGAATGTTTGTAATTGTATCTCTTCCTCCATTCTGGGATTTCGCTACCTCAGGATTAGAAACAGGCCTTTCTTTTTTCTACTTAGGGTTTTCATTCTATTTAATGTCCAAGCTTTCTTCTAATACCAAAATACTCTATAAATCCCTATTTTGGTTTAGTCTCGGGACTCTTATAAGACCAGATATGGGATTATTTTGGATATTCTTCTTATTTTTCTCAATATTGATTCTTTTAAAACAACAAGCAAGATTTTCAATTATTAAGATTATAAAAATAGTCATTTTTTCTTTTTCCCTACCCTTTTCTTATCAGATATTCAGAATGGGATATTTTGCATCATTTTTTCCTAATCCAGCACTAGCAAAGGAGGCTTTTAAAATCAATCTACACCAAGGAATTGTATATTTATGGGATTTTATATCACCCTACGGTTTATATATCCCTTTAGGGATTTTTATTTTTTTATTATTAATCTGTAGAAAGAAAGAGGGTTTAGTTCTCTTTCCTTTCATCTTATCTGGTTTACTCCATATTCTCTACATTGTCTTAATGGGGGGCGATTTTATGCACGCAAGATACCTCCTCCCAGGTTTTTTTTCATTATTATTGACAATGCTACCAATTTTCTTTAATACCCCCTTTCGGGCCTTTTTAATTAGTATAGTAATTATATGGTGTTTTACATCTGCTTTATGGTTAAGGGTTTCTTATAAAGGGGGTGTGGGAAAAAATGGCATTACCGATGAAAGGGGGTTCTTTATAAATTTTACTCTTGATAAAAATAAAAACCCTGTAAAAATGTCTGACTACGAATATAGCATGTTTCATTGGGTTGGCATAAATACAAAAAGACTAGTTGAAAAATCAGAAGATGGAGGATTTTTGTACTATGTAGATTCAAATGGGATGATGAATACAAAGAAATTAGCTAAAGAATCAAAAAATAAAGTATTTTTGTACCATCCAAATATTGGTATTTCTGGTTTTGTGGCAGGTTCAAAGGTTCATGTCTTTGATGTGCTGGGAATTGCTGATCCAATAGGAGGAAGATTGGTTCTTAAAAAGAGGGGAACCCCAGGTCATGAAAAAAACTTGCCTCTTGAATGGGCAATGGCTCGAATAAAAATAGAGACAGAAAATCCAAAGGTGCAATATGCCAAAGAAGCTATGGAATGTGGCGAGTTAAAGGATTATTTGGAAGCTATCACAGAGAAGTTAACCATAAATAGATTTTTAAATAACCTCGCGATTGCTTGGAAATCTAAAAATTTAAGAATTCCCTCTGATCCATATGAAGCAAAGCTAA
>DNCM01000039.1 GCA_003498085.1 bacterium | reverse complement strand
TCTTATTGCTGAATAATGGTTAAAAAATGGGAAGTTACGGTTTAATAGGAAAAATGAAGTTTTTTTTCCTTTATTGGATAAAATGAATGTAAAAACCTAGACAGGACTTACCTCTACAGACTTATGGGTAAGTTTCAAGGTATAAATTCTTGAAATTCAATTGATTTTTAGTATACCATCTTTTTTGCATATTCATTATTTGGGTCAAGGATTAAAGTATTGTTGAATGTCCTTTTTGCCTCTTCAAATAAGCCTTTATGATAATAGAGGTTTCCCAAATTTATGGATGCTTGAATATGAAGGTCCTTCTTAAGTATTGGAAGTTTAAGAAGATATTTGTATTCTGCTATGGACTTATCTATCATTTTCATATTCTGATATGTAACAGCAAGATTATACCTTAAATCCTCCCAATTTTGCTCTATTTCCAAGGCTTTTTTGAACTCCTCTTCTGCCTTCACAAAATCACCTTTTTCCATAAAATATATCCCTCTTCTATATAGAAGTTTTAAGACATTATCTATAGCTATGTAGTGACGATATTCTAAAAGCCCCTGATAATCTTCTGGTTTTGTCTTTGAATCACCTTTTATCTTGCGATAATAGATAAGTGGGGAACCACTTGCTGTAATTATATCACGGACAACAATTGGTTCATAAGACTCTACAAGTTCCCAGCTTGCAAACATTTGTTGATCCCCTGGGAATACAGCCGCAGGATTACAGACAGGACCAAATAGAATATAATCCGGTCTTTTTGATAAGACATAATAGCCATCATATCTATCGTGTCCTGTCCATCCTCTGTCTGTTACTTTGGCTACAGTTTTTACATGAGCAATGTGTTCATTTGTTAACCCAAGCATATCAATTGCTCTAATGCCAGCGTAATATGGAACACTTCCCGCTGTATTTACAGCAATTACTTCGTTTGGTTCTGCAATTCTTCTGAAATATTCACCAACAATTTTTCCATCTTTTACTAGCTCATCGTTCAAATAGTTATTAGCAATGCCACCAGAAAAGGAGCATTTCATAGAATATTTCACAAATATAAAGACAAGGAAGATTGTAATTGGAATGGTTATATATTTAAGCCTTGCGCCATTGATAAACCTAATTCCTTCTTGGATTAAGAGAAAAAGTATAGGAAGAATGTGGAGATAAAATCGTGCACCAGGAAATGGATCTCCTCCCACATAAATTACATATCCTGTAAATACAAGGATTATTATCCAGAGGTATGCCATCCAAATCCTTCTATATTTTATAAGAACAAGCAATGGAAGAAAGAAAGACCAGGAACCCCAACAATCCCTCAAAAATTCATAAGTGTATTTAAATCCTCTTTTTATAAGAATAAGCCTTGCACCTTCCACATTTGCTGTAACCTTTGCATAGTATGTATTTGGCATAAGCCATCCATAGTAAGAATATCTCCAAAAGAAGTATGGAAGCCATAGAAGAAAGAAGAGAAGAAGAAATTTTATATCCAGCTTTTTTTCAGATATTATTTTATAAATGAATGTAAGACCAAAAAGGATTAAACCTTCTGGTCTTGTCATGGATGTTAAGGCAATCAATAATGGTAGGAATATTGACCTTGGACGATAAAGACAAAGGGCAATAGAGGAGGTAAAGAGAAAACAGAACATATGAGTTTCCATTCCACTTAATGTCCAAAGTGTATATGTTGTATTTGATGCCAAAAATATTGGTGTAATTAAAGAAATAAAAGGATTTTTAAAATTAAGTATCCTTGGAATGTGGAATGTAACTATTAAAGTAAGAGTGGCAAATATAAAGCTTATTATTTGAGAAAATGGAACAATGTTTACTCCCATCTTAAAAAAGAATGCCATAAGGACTATCCAAAGAAAGTTTGTATAGCCCTCTATTCTCTCTCCTTCATTAAAGACAAGCCCCTTTCCTTTTGCAAAATTTTCTGCATATCTAAAGGAGATAAAAGCATCATCTTCCATCCAAGAAGTAGCGTTATATATCTTCATTGTATGGAATGAAAGAATGAAGATCGGAATTAAAAGAAGGGTAAATTTGTTTTTATTTTCAAAGAAATTCTCTATGTATTGAAAAAACTTTTTTACCTTTTCAAATTTTTTCTTCAAGAAGCGACTGCTATTTATTTTTTTCATTTAAACAGAAAAATATTTAGCAAAACTTTCCTTTCCTGCGAAAATGTCTCTGCCAACATTATAAGTAACTTTTTACAAAGTTGTCAACAAACTTTTGCAGGAAAAACGAGCAAAGCAGGTACATCCTGACCCACCCTACCTATGTCTTTCCCATAAGCAGGTTTATTATAACTTTTCATAAATAAGTTATCAAGTAAAATTGGTGGAAGAAAGTGACTGCGTTACCCACAAGGTAACCACCCCCTATACTGTATTCGTTCCTAAAGAGGCTATAGAAATCTTCTAAGATAGGTGGTGGTAGATTTAGAATACTGGGGTTGATTGTTTTGGTGTCTCTTATCAAGATGTCATAGGGACTCATCTTATCTTTCCATCTGTTCTTTCTCTTGTAGTTGAA
>DNCM01000183.1 GCA_003498085.1 bacterium | reverse complement strand
AGTGAAGGATGGGGCAATTACAGTAAAAATTAACAAAAAAGGCTTTAGAGTTAAAACATATTGTGGAAAAAAGTTTTCTTAAAAGTCTATAATAAAAAAATGGAATATATTGTTATTTTTGCAACAACACCAATAGAGGATGGGAAAAAAATAGCAAAACATCTTATTGAGGGAAAAACAGCAGTTTGTGTAAATGTTATTCCAAAAGTTTATTCAATCTTTTGGTGGGAAGGAAAAATTGAAGAATGTGACGAGGCGCTGTTGGTAATAAAGACAGAAAAAACAAGACTTGACGAAGTAATTAATTCTATAAAAGACATACATCCTTATGAAGTTCCTGAAATAATCGCAGTTTCCATAATTGGCGGAAACAAGAAATACCTTGATTGGTTAACTGAAAGTTTAGCTTTATAAAAGTGTTGACATAGTATCAGTAGACTTTTCGGAAAAATCTGAAGTTTATTACTTCCAAACTTAAAAACTTCTGAACTTAAAAACATCTTGACTAAATACAGAAACATAACTATACTTTTATTAGATATGAAAGTTTTAATTGTTGGCAGTGGTGGAAGGGAAGATGTACTTGGATGGACAATTTCTAAATCAGAAGAAGTATTCGTTGCCCCTGGAAATGGTGGGACTAAAAGGTTTGGAGAAAATGTAGTGATTGATAAAAAGAACTATATTGCCAATCTCTATGATTTTGCTAGGGAGAATAAAATAGACTTAACAATCGTAGGTCCAGAACAACCTTTAGCCGATGGAATTGTTGATTATTTTGAGGAAAGAGGTCTTTTAATATTTGGGCCAAAAAAACAAGGCGCACTTCTTGAGACAAGCAAGGTTTTTGCAAAGGAATTTGCAAGAAAAAGCAATATTCCAACTGCAAGTTTTGAAATATTTGAAGATAGTGAAAAAGCATTAAAGTATATTAGTAAAAAAGATTATCCAATTGTAATAAAGGCAGATGGTTTGTGTCAAGGAAAGGGAACTTTTGTTTGTGAAGATCATAAAGGAGCTATAAATGCTATAGAAAAAATAATGGAAGACAAAATTTTTGGTCATGCTGGGGATAAAATAATAATTGAAGATTTTATAGATGGAGAAGAGGCATCATATATTGTATTTATCGATGGAGAAAATTTTCTTTCTCTTCCAACATCAAAAGACCATAAAAGGATCTTTGATGGTGACAATGGTCCAAACACCGGTGGAATGGGTGCCTATTCACCAACAAAGATAATTACCCAAGAAATAGAAGAAAAAATAAAGAAGAATATGATTGTTCCAACAATTTCTGAACTTTTAAATATGGGCATTAAATTTAAAGGAATACTTTATTTTGGCATTATAATTAAAAATGGCGATCCATACCTTCTTGAATATAACACAAGGTTTGGTGATCCAGAAACTCAAGCTATTATTCCAAGATTAAAATCAAATCTTTTAGAGCCAATCGTTGCAACATTAGAGGGGAGGATTTCTAAAGTTCAACTTGAATGTGATGAAAGAAAGTCTTTGTGTGTTGTTGTTGCATCTGGTGGTTATCCTGGAGAATATCGAAAATACAAAGAGATAATAGGGATTGACGAAATCGATGATCCTAGTATCATTGTTTTTCATTCTGGAACAGAAGAGAGAGATGGAAAACTTCTTGCAGTAGGCGGAAGGGTACTTTCGATAGTAGGTCTTTCAGAAGATATGAAAACCCTAAAACAAAAAGTTTATAATGCAATATCTAAAGTAAAATTTGAAAATATGTACTTTAGGACAGACATTGGAGATAAGGAGGATCAAAATGGAAGAATGTATATTTTGTAAGATCGTAAATAAGGAGATAAAGGCAAATGTCGTTTATGAGGATGAAAAAGTAATGGCATTTTATGATATAAATCCCCAAGCACCATTTCATGTTTTACTTATTCCCAAAAAACATATATCTACGCTGCTCGATATAGAAGAAGATAAAATATTAATAAGTGAAATGATGGTAAAGATAAAAGATATAGTGGAAAAAATTGGTATATCAAAGTCTGGATTTAGAACTGTCATAAACTGTGGAAAAGATGCAGGTATGGATATATTTCATTTGCACATCCATATATTGGGGGGAAGGAGGTTGAGCTGGCCACCAGGATGAAAGCAATGACAGGAATTGATGTTCGTAATAACGAATCTATGGATAATGCCCTAAGAAGGTTTAAAATAAAGTGTCTTCAAGAAGGAATACCGTTTGAGTTAAAGAAAAGAGCGTATTATGAAAAACCATCGATTGTCAAAAAGAGAAGGAAGCTCCTTGCTCGTAGAAAGAAATTGGCAAGTTTTTATTACTACTCAGGTTATCCCGGAAGATAAAAAAACTATTTTATGGGTAAAATCATAGCAGTTGCCAACCAAAAGGGTGGGTGTGGAAAGACAACAACCTGCGTTAATCTTTCCGCTGTAATCTCATCTTTTGGTTATAAAACCCTTGTGATAGATATGGATCCACAGGCAAATGCAAGTATTCATTTCGGAGTTGGGATCCATCGACTAGAACTTTCAATGTACGATGTTTTAACCTCAAATACAAAGATTTCCAATATAATTACTAAAACACAACTTGAAAATTTGGAAATAGCTCCTTCTCATATAAACTTATCTGGAGCAGAGATTGAACTTGTTAATATTATTGGAAGAGAAAGGGCTTTATTAGAGAAGGTAGAGGAGGTAAAAAATGATTATGATTATATTTTTATCGATTGCCCTCCGTCGTTAGGTCTTCTTACCTTGAACTCTTTAACAACAGCACAGTTTGTAATTATTCCTTTACAAACCGAGTTTTTTGCTTTAGAGGGAATGGATAAGCTTCTAAAGACTGTTGAGATCATAAAAAGTAAATTAAATCACGAACTCTCTATTGTAGCCATAGTTCCAACATTATATGTAGAAAAAACAAAACTTGCCCAAGAGGCATTAGAAAAAATTTTTCTTTACTTTAAAGATAGTGTAACAAGAACAAGAATAAGAAGAAATGTAAAGCTTGCCGAGGCACCATCGCACGGTATTCCAATAATGCTTTATGCACCAAAGTCATATGGTGCAATAGATTATGAAAGGCTAGGCGAGGAGATTATTGCGAAATTAAAAAAGGAATGAAAAGACCAGTATTAGGAAAAGGAGCCGACATTCTTTTTGAAATTACAACTCCTGAGGTTAAGGAGGATAAGGTTATAACTTCAAAACTTCCGAAGTTCAGAACTTTCGAGATTAAGCTTTCTATTCTCCTGAAGAATTCCCAGCTTGAATTTTTAAATAGGCTTGAAAGAAAGATTATGCTGAATAGAAGTTCCTATAACAAAAAAGAAAGGGTAACAAAAAACTCAATAATAAGAGCATGTATTGACGCAATATCCTCTCTTGAAATAGACATATCAGAAATCCCAGATGAAAGAGAATTATTAAAAAGGATTAAGTTGGCAGTAGATGCAGGTAAACATTGATACTTTCTGCATAGGAATTTACGAAACAAATTGTTATCTTCTGTCCGATAAGAACCATGCAGTACTTATAGATGCGGGTAATGAACTAGAAGGCATTTTTAAAAAACTTAAAGAAAATAATTTAATCCTTGAGTGGCTCATAAATACACATGGTCACATTGACCATATAGGAGGGAATGATAGGGTAAGAAAAGAAACTGGTGCAGGACTTCTTATCCATTCTGATGATGAAAAAATGCTTTATGATCCCTTTCTTAACCTGTCGGGTTATTTTTCGGGTTATTTTACCTTTGATAAACCTACAAGGGTCTTAGAGAATGATGAGATTATAAATATAGGAAGTATAAATCTTAAAGTCATTCATACGCCAGGTCATACTCCAGGTTCAATCTCACTTTTTTTGGAGCCGGACATAATATTTTCTGGGGATACAATATTTTCAAATGGAATAGGAAGGACTGATTTTCCTTATGGAGATTATGAAAACTTAATAACTTCTATTAAAAAATTGTGTTCTTTTCCAGAAAAAACAAAGTTTTATCCGGGACATGGAGAACAAACAACAGTCTATGGGGTTGAAAGTTGGTTGAAGTTGCAAAATTTGTAGAATATCTTTCATTAGAAAGGGGACTTTCTTTAAATACAGTTTCTGCTTACAAAAGAGATATTTTGCAATTTTTTTCATTTCTTGAAAAAAATAAAAGATCATTGTCTAGCGTTGACTTAAAATTCTTATCTAATTACTTGATAACTTTAAAAGAAAATGATTTTTCTTCAAGTACTATATTAAGAAAAACTGCAAGTATAAAGACCTTTTTTAAATTTCTTATCAATGAGGGAATAATTAGCTTAAATCCTGCATCTTTCCTTAAACCATCAAGAAAAAAGACGAAGTTACCAAGTTTCTTAAACTATGATGAAATAAAGACACTTATTGAAACACCAGACACTACAAATTTACTTGGCTTAAGAGACAGAGCATTGCTTGAACTTCTATATGGAACCGGAATAAGGGTGTCTGAGGTGATTAACATAAAACTTGAGGCTATAAATCTTGATGTTGGTTATATTAAAGTTTTGGGGAAAAGGGATAAGGAAAGGATAATTCCACTTGGAAGGGTGGCAGTAGAGTATATTAAGATGTATCTTGAAAAAAGGAAGTCTTTTTTTTTGAAAGGAAAAGAAGAGAATAATTTTTTATTTTTATTCTTAAACTGGAGAGGGATTCCTTTAACGCGTCAGGCTATTTGGAAAATAATAAAAAAATATGGCCTAATCTCTGGAATAAGAAAAAAGCTCTTTCCTCATATATTACGACATTCGTTTGCAACACATTTGTTAAGAAACAAAGCAGATCTCAGAGTAATTCAGGAGCTACTCGGACATTCTGATATCGTAACGACACAAATATATACACACCTTGAACACAATACCCTAAAAGAATTTCATAAAAAATACCACCCGAGGGGATAATTATAGTATATCTCGTAAAT
>DNCM01000095.1 GCA_003498085.1 bacterium | reverse complement strand
GCTTAAAAGAGAACAACATCCAACCTGATGGTATATTCTGGTGGGGATTTTATAGGAATCCATATTTAGATAGGTTTTTAGAAGAATTGTTAAGATATTTAGCTCAAGGAAGAGTCGATTTAAGCGAGGTGAAAACCTCATGGCAGAAGGCAGAAAGAATAAAGGAATTCATTACAGAGAAAGAATTTTTAATTATCTTGGATGGATTAGAGGAGATGCAAAAGGATGAAAAAGAAGAATTTGGAGCGATGAAGGATAGGGATTTCCAAGAGATTTTAAGATACATCGCTGATTCTCATTTTAAAGGGTTATGTTTGATAACTACAAGATTTCCCATGAGAGATATTGAAACATTTTCAAGTTATCAAAGTTGTGGAGTTGATGAATTATCAAAAGAGGATACAAGGCTATTGTTCCAAAAGATTGGAGTTATGGGAAGCCCTGATGAAATAGATGAGGTTTGGGAAGAATTTAGAGGACATACATTGAGCTTAGTTCTTTTAGCGCGCTATCTTGGAAAAGGTGGTGATATTAAGAGGGCAAAGGAGATACCACCATTTTATTCTGATAAAGAGGTAGGAAGAAAGGCACATAGGATACTTCTATGGTATGATGAACAACTAAATGAAAAACAAAGGCAATTTATGAAATTCTTCTCACTCTTTAGACAAGCAGTGGGAGAAAGGGAATTTGATGAGATATTCCTTCCAAGGATAGAAATGAAACCTTTCTATTTCTATCGAATGGTGGACGATTTATGCAAAAGAAGGCTTATCTCAAAAGGCTCTGATAATACCTATGCCACACATCCATTGATTAAAGGCTACTTTGAATCTATATTTTATGAAGAAGAAAAGAAGGCTTGCCATAAGGCAATCTATGAATACTTTGGAAGGATTGCACCAAGTAGACCTAAAACATTAGAAGAGATGCAACCACTTTTTGAGCAGGTCTACCATGGATGTTCTGCTGGGCTCTATGATGAGGTGTTTTATAATGTCTATAGGAAGAAAATTGATAGGTGGAAAGAGTCTTTTATTACCCACAAACTTGGTGCATGGGAGACTGATCTTTCTCTTGCAAGAGGCTTCTTCCCAAATGGTGATCTTTCACAGATGCCACTTGTAAGTAAAAAAGAAGATAAAAGCTGGCTCCTCAATTCAGCAGGACTGGCACTTCTTTCTATAGGCAAGCCAAAAGAGGCAGAAAAACCATTTTTGACCGCTATCCAGATGACAATTGAAGCAGAAGACTGGAAAAACGCCTCTGCGGATTATCAAAACTTATCTGACCTTCAGTTTAGAACAGGTGCGATTGAGCATGGGCTTGAAAGTGCCCAAAAGGCACTTGAAATGGCGGAAAAGGCAAAGTCTAGTGTATTTATTATAGATTCAAAGGCCTCTTTTGCCTGGATACTTTATCTTTTAGGCAAAAACAAAGAGGCAGAAGAATGGTTTAAGCAGGCAGATGAACTTTGGAGAAAGATTATGGGTTATCGGCTCTGTAGCGGAGCAGGAGTTTTCTATGCTGACTTTCTTATATCAACCAAGAGAATTGATGAGGCATTTGAACTTACCAGACAAAACCTTAAGATTTGTGAAAGATATCTTATAAATGACTTTTCAAAATGTCACCGATTGCTGGGTGCAATAGAAAGAATAAAAGGAAACCATCAGGAAGCAGAGGCTCATCTTAAGTCTAGCCTTGAGATTGCAAGAAAGGTTGGTATGCCAGAACTTGAAATCGAAGCCTTTCTCGAATTTGGCAGGCTGGATTTAGATATGAAAAAATATAAAGATGCCATCTGCAAAGCAACCGATGCCTTAAAACTCATAACCCATACAGGCTTTAAGCTCTATGAACCCGAGGCAGACCTAATCCTTGCCAAAACTTATCTTGCCCAAGGAGATAAAGAGAAAGCAAGGGAATATGCCAAATCTGCCTACAATAAGGCGAATGGAATGAAGTATAAAGCAGTGGAGGAGGAGGCATTTAGCCTTCTTGGGATGGAATGAATTTGGACAATGTCTTCAAAAGTGGTGGGTTGATTTCTAAGCATCTTGCAAATTTCGAAGAGAGGACCCAGCAGATCACTATGGCAGATGCTATAAAGAAGGCGATATACTCAGAAAGACATCTTTTGGTTGAGGCAGGTTGTGGCGTTGGAAAAAGCCTTGCATATCTTGTTCCATTCATCGAATGGGCAGTTAAATACGAAAAAAGGGTAGTTGTTTCAACATTTACAAAGACCCTTCAGGAACAGCTTGTCAGAAAAGACCTCCCATTCCTTAAAGATATACTCGATATTGATTTTAAATATAGCCTGTGTTTAGGTAGTCAGAATTATCTTTGCTTAAGAAGGCTTAGTCAATGTTTTACATACAACATATTTGAAGAAAAAGAGGAGGGTGAGATTACAAAAATAAGAAAATGGAGTAAAAAGACAGAGACAGGGATAATTCAGGACTTAGAATTTGAACCAAGCGATAGTGCTTGGGATAAGGTGTGCAGGGAGCAAGAGCTCTGCTTAGGAAAGAGGTGTCCATATAGGAGTGAGTGCTTCTTCTATAAGGCAAGAATTAAGGAGGCAAAGTCCCAAATCTTAGTTTGCAACCACCATTTATTCTTTGCCAACATAGCATCCTATGGTAGTGTTTTGCCAAATTTTGATGCCGTTATCTTCGATGAGGCCCATACACTAGAAGGGGTGGCAACATCATACTTAGGTATAGAGATAAGCAATTTTAAGATAAAATACTTCCTTGACTCCATATTTAATCCCCAATCAAAAAAGGGATCCTTGTTGAGGATAAGCAACTTAAATGAGAAGACAAGAGATGAGATTGAGAAGAAACTGCATGAGGCAAGACTTGCCCACGCATCCTTTTTTGAAGAACTTATCTTAAAATTTGGCATGGACTCCAAAACTCAGAGGATAAGGAGCAAAAACATTATATTCAATCATCTAAAAGAGCCTTTGTCCAATATTTCTTCATTATTTTCTAGTCTTTCAGATGATGCAAAGACTGAAGAAGAAAGAAAGGAGACTCTTTATTTTGCTATAAAGGCGATGGAGATAAATATAGGTCTTGAAAGCATCATCAATCAGAGTCTCGATGGATATGTCTATTGGGTTGAGATATTGAACAGACCAAGGTACACGAAGTACAGTCTATGTACTGCACCAGTGGATATATCGGAGGAATTTAGAAAAAAAGTTTTGGATGAGATAAAGCCAATTGTGTTCACATCTGCAACACTTGCAGGGAATGGAAGTTTTAGTTTCATAAAGGAGAATCTTGGAATAGATGATGCAGATGAGCTTATCTTGGGCTCACCATTCGACTACAAAAACAACAGCTGTCTATACATTTCAGGCGGTATGCCTGACCCAAGGCTTGAACCCTCTGCATATCAGAAAGGGGTGATTGAGGAGATCAAAAGGATAATCTCCCTAATGATGGGGAGGACCTTTGTCCTTTTTACAAGTTATGAGATGATGGATATGGCATTTGACCGCATCAGGGAAGAATTTAGTGACTTGAATATCTTGCGGCAGGGAGACCTTCCAAGGTATAGGCTCCTTGGTGAATTCATGAAGAACGAAAATTCAATCCTTTTTGGAACAAGTACATTCTGGCAGGGTGTCGATGTACCAGGCAGTGCATTGGAATGTGTAGTTATCACAAAACTTCCATTTGCACCTCCAGAAGAGCCAATCGTTGAGGCAAAGATGGAGCTTTTGGTCTCAAAAAACAAAAACCCATTCATCCATTACCAAATGCCTCAAGCAATCAGTATGTTTAGGCAGGGCTTTGGAAGGCTTATAAGGACGAAAGAGGATATTGGGATGGTTGCTGTCCTTGATCCTAGGCTTAAAACTAAAACCTATGGAAAAAGTTTTATAAGTAGCCTTCCCGAGTGTAGATATATTAAGAGTCTTAATGAAATAAAGGGCTTTTTTGCAGGGAAAAAGGAAAAGTTATCATTATAAAGATGAAGGTAATTTGGATATTATCTATTGCGGGAATTGGCACTAACACCCTCCTTTTTTTCCAACCAAAGTTTGAGATTTTACGAGAAAAGATGGTGAAATACCAGATTGAAGCTCGTGGTATAAAATCAGAAACTGTTCTTTCTGCAATGCGTAAAGTCCCACGGCATGAGTTTGTCCCAGAGAAATATCGTAGAGAGGCCTATAACGACTATCCACTTCCAATTGGACATGGACAAACCATCTCACAGCCTTACATCGTAGCACTCATGACAGAGCTTGCCGATATAACAAAGGGAGAAAAGGTTTTGGAGATTGGAGCTGGGTCTGGGTATCAGGCGGCCATACTTGCCGAGATAACAGATTCTGTCTATACGATTGAGATTATACCTGAACTTGCAAAAAGTGTAAGGAAGCGCTTTTTGCAACTTGGTTATAAAAATATCGCCGTTAAAAACGCAGATGGATATTATGGCTGGAAGAAATTCGCTCCATTTGATGCTATCATAGTTACGGCAGCGGCCGAACATGTTCCACCACCACTCATAAGGCAACTTAATGAAGGGGGGAAGATGGTCATCCCTGTTGGGCATCAATTTCAGGTGCAGAATTTGATGGTTATTGAAAAGAAAGATGGTAAAATCCGATGTAGGAATGTTTTGCCTGTTAGGTTTGTTCCTCTTGTAAGAGAAAAAAAATGATATTCCTTAATCTTGGCATATGTTTGATCTCAACCGCACTCATTGCTTATCAACTAGCCTTAATGAGGATCCTTTCTTTTATTCAATGGTATCACTTTGCCTTTATGATAATAAGTTTAAGCCTCTTGGGATTTGGGGCAAGTGGTGTTTTCTTATCTATCTTTAGAGAGAGATTTATCAGGCAATTTTCTGTTTTCTTCTTTTTATTTCTTTTTGCATGCTCAGTCTCTATGATTCTTTCAATCCAGGTCCTTAGGTTCATACCATTCGAACCATATCTCCTTGTCGTAGATTTTAGCCAAATCTTGCCACTCCTTCTTGTTTGTGGACTATTGTTCCTACCATTCGTCTTTGGGGCAGGGGCCATTGGATTGGCTTTTATGTATTTTGCAGAAAGGGTTCATCAACTATATTTTGCCAATCTTTTCGGTTCAGCTATTGGAGGTGTTCTTGCACTATGTCTGATGTTCTTTATCCATCCAACTAAACTCATACCGACTATCGCAGTAATTGCATTCTTTGTTGTTTTTTTGATCTGGCTTAAACTAAAGGGAAAGATTTTTACAGTGCTAGTTGGTATTAATTTCATCATTCTTGTCTTAACTATTCCATTAGCACCTACCTATCTTAAGATGTCTGAATACAAAAGCCTTTCAAAAGCCAAGTTGTTGCCCGAA
>DNCM01000122.1 GCA_003498085.1 bacterium | reverse complement strand
GGTCAGACCTCGAAAGCAGAATCTCTTTTCTGGGCAGGTAAAAGTTGACCCTCTTAGTAGAGTTTAAAGTTGAATTGAAATGTATGGGGATTGGATATAAAGAAAGGCTTAAACAAGTCTTTGGGAATTTGTTTAAAAAATGATGAAAAAATGGTCCATCTTACCTTTAAATCTAAGTATAATCTTTAAGAAAGATAAATTAGGAGGTAGAGATGGAACTTCTTTAACAAAGCCCAACTCTATCAAGACTTCTTTAACTTCATCAGATTCTTATTTCTATAAAGGAACAAAGACCCCGGGGAGATTATCAAAGAAGACATACCAAACATACAAGAAGAAATTTTATTATTTTCTGTAGTTGACATAGATAGATTATTTATGATTAAATTTTATAGACCAAGGGGTCAGGTTATACCTGCCTTTGCCGCTATGAACGCACGTTTTTCTTGCATTTGCAATTATTTTATGCTATTATTTCTTTAAAAATTTTATTATAGGAGCATAGTTATGAGAATTGGAGTTCTTTGTGGTGGTGGTGATTGCCCAGGGTTAAATCCTGCGATCAGGGGAATATATCTTAGGGGTCTTGATTTTTCCGACGAGATAATCGGAATATTGGATGGATGGAAAGGGCTTTTGGAGAAGAAAACTCAAAAGCTAGAACTATCAGATATCGATGAGATAATGGGAAGGGGCGGAACAATCCTTGGGACATCTCGAACAAACCCTTACAAAAAGGAAAATGGCGGTAAGGTATGTTTTGATAACTTCAAAGAACTTGGACTTGATTCACTGATTGCAATTGGTGGTGATGATACCCTTGGTGTTGCAAACAAGCTATTTTCTGACTTCAATATGCCAGTTGTTGGTGTTCCAAAAACAATGGACAACGATCTATCAGCAACAGATTGGACATTTGGTTTCGATACATCCGTTACATCTGCAATAGACGCATTAGAGAAACTTAGAGATACAGGCAGGTCACACAGAAGAATTATGATTCTTGAAGTTATGGGAAGGGATACAGGATGGGTTGCATTATTCACCGCAATTGGTGGTGGTGCAGACTATGTTCTTATTCCAGAGATGAATGTAAATCTAGAAAAGATGTGTGAACATCTTAAGAAGGTATATGAAAGAAAAAAGCATGCTTTGGTTGTTGTCTCTGAAGGAATAGATCTTGGAAAAGAAGAAACGGGTAGTGTCGATGAATTTGGACATACTATTCTGCAAAAAAAGGGTGTTGGAAAGATCATCTCCGATGAGATAGAAAAAAGAACAGGGATTGAAACAAGACTCGCTGTTATTGGCCATATTCAAAGAGGGGGCACTCCTACATTATTCGACAGAATTTTGGGAGTAAGGACCGGTATAAAGGCAGTCGATCTTATTCATGAAAAAAAGTTTGGAAGGATGGTGGCACAGATCGGCAATAAGATAGCTGATGTCTCTCTTAGTGAAGGAGTTGGAAAAACAAAGTTTGTTGATAAAGAATGGATAGACCTTGTAGATACTGTTTTTAAATGAAATTTGCTATTCTTTTCCTAGTTCTTCCATTTTTAGTCTTTGCAAAAATTGAGGAAACAAAGAAAAAACTTATAAAACTCCAAGACGAGATCAAAAAAACAGAAGAAGGTCTTAAAAAGATAGAAAAAAGTAAAAAAGAAGCGCTAAATAAGTTAGATGCTCTTGAAAAAAAACAGAAAACAAGAAAGATAAAGCTTAAAAAGATAGATAATGACATAAAGAAAATATCAAAAAAGATAGAGATTACAGAAGAGGCAATAAATACCTTAACAGAACAAATAATAAGTAGAAAATCAAGTCTTTCTTTTTTAGTCAAAGAGATGTTTTTTTTACAGAATGAAAAGATATTTTTGCAAAAAGACCCAAGTGAAAAAGAGATAGCGATTGAGACTTTAATGGATGAATTCTGTACCTCAATAGGTATAAAAGAAGGACAGAAGAAAGTAGAGTTTACAAAAAAAGAAGGGTTAAAAACAATCTTCGGTAAAACTCAAGAAGAGAAAAAAACTGTTGTATCTGGTATAAAAAAAGGCGAAATCGAAGAGATTTCTCAGAAGAAATTGCTTTCCGATATAAAAAGTGATGAGGATGGTTTAAAGAAAAAGATAACGAAGCTAAAAAGTGACCAGAAAAAATTAGAGGTTTTGATAAAACAGCTTGAAGGAGAAAGAAAGGTAGCAAAGAAAGATACACCATCAAAGCTTAAAGACTCATTCACTTGGCCAACAAAAAGTAGGAATATAGTAAGAGCATTTGGAAGATATACACATCCAGAAGCAAATACAATAATGATTAGTAAAGGAATAGAGATAGCCGCACCATTGGGGAGTGGTGTTTTTGCTATAGGCGATGGTGAGATTGTCTATAGTGATTGGTTTATGGGATATGGAAGGCTTATTATGATCGACCATGATGAGGGGGTCTATAGCCTCTATGCCCATCTAAATAATTTTTCTGTAAAGCAGGGTCAAAAAGTTACAAGGGGAGAGAAAATAGGCGATGTCGGAAAATCTGGGGATGTGGAAAGGCCAATCCTTCATTTTGAAATAAGGGTGCATGGCGAACCAGTAAATCCATTAGACTGGCTACCCTGATCTATTTCTTTGAAGAGATGCCTATTCTTCTATGAACGACAACTAAAAGCAAGGTAATTAATAATAAGGCAAGCGAAAAAAATAATTTGTTTTTACTTATTGGTTTTTCCTCAAGCTTTCCTTTCTCTAAAATTTCAATAGAATCTGCGTGTATATCTAGTTTCCCCCAGTGTTCTTTGCAAGCATAATTTTTTTCTCCAATAACCCTTATCCTGTCGCCAAGGACACCATATCTGCCGTAATATGTTATTTCTGGAAGTTCTCTAGTAAATATACCAATTGTAGCTGTCCCATCATTTACATTGATAAGGTAGTATTTCCCCCTCTTCATCGGCTTTCCAATTACCTCGCCTTCGATTGTAACGGGTAGGGGATAAGCAAGAAGGGGAAAAATAAAAAATATAGACAAAAGTTTTAGCTTCACCTTCTTCCTATAAATAGGCCTATTATGGCAAATATCGAGATAAACTCAAGTCTCCCTGCCCACATTTCAAAGATATAAACAACCTTCATCAGATTTGGCATGTCGCTTGATGTAACTCCACATGAAAATCCTGTTCCAGAGGCAGCAGCAACAGACTCAAATAGCGATTGAAGAAATGTAAAGCCACAAAAAACACCAACTAAAGCACCAATGAGATAAATAGAGAGGTAGGAAAGGATAATGATCGTGCAAGAGCGAACAAGTCTATCGTTAAGAACAATGTTCCTTATATGATGGAACCTTTCCTGCAAAATCGCAGATGTTGGGAAAGCAAGGGCTTTTATATCCTGGATTAGCGCCTTTGTTATTATCCCTATCCTTATTATTTTAATTCCACCACCCGTTGAACCCCCCGATGCTCCGATTGCCATTGCAATGATGAGACCAATAAGGCTTACCTCGCCTAAATTTGCAATACTTGTTGTTCCCAAACCACAGGTTGCATGGGCAGATGCTGTATGATATAAGCAGTTCCAAAAGAAGGGTAGGAAACCGTTATAATCATTTTTGAGGCTAAAAGAGACGATGGAAAATGAAAGAAACAAGGTAAAAATAAATGTTTTTATTTCTATATCTCTAAAAATCTCAAATCTCTTTCCAGTCCATACCGTATAATGCAGGTAAAACGAGATAGAGCCAAGAATAAAAATTACCATCGTTACAAGATCGATAAGGGGGCTATAATAGAAAAGCATAGAGGATGATTGAGGAGAAAATCCACATGTTGCCCAGGCACTCATGTAAAGCCATATACTATGAAAAAAGGCCATCTTTATTCCAAAATCTTCCTTTAATCCAATTAAAAACAGAAGTAAGACACCGATTATAAAGTAAACAATGGCGATTATCCAAATTACCTTTGCGGTGTCAGCAATATTTGGAAGAATCCTGTCCTCCCTACCCTCTGCAAGATACATACCATATCCACCTGGTGTTGCTGCAAGGAATACCAAAGCTACAACAATTATTCCTTGTCCCGCAACATATGGAATAAGAAGCCTCCACATGTTCATAGAGTATGATAAATGATCAAGGTCATTGATAATAGAAAGACCAACGGTTGCAAGGCCAGACATAGCGTCGAAACAAGCATCTAAATACGAAGAGAAATGGCCAGATAGATATAAAGGAATCGCAACAACAAACATTAAGACAAACCATGAAAATGAGACAACAATCATCCCAACAATCCATGTAATCTCCTGTTTTTTTCCAAGAAAAATAAATATATAACCACAAATGATACATAAAGAAAAACCGATAATGAAATTTACTGACTCTGCATATTCACCCATTACTAGGGCAATCATAAAAGGGATAAGGAAAATAAATGAAAAAGAAGAGGTAAGTCTTCCTGTATAATAAAAAATGGTTTTTATATCAGAAATTACCCGCTTTATAAGCATTTATTTGTAAGCACTAAAAAATATAAAAGATAATTGCAGCAGATACTCCTAATATCAAGATAATAAGGAAGCAAAAACCTATTTCTACGAATATCCCTATTAGTGGATTAATGTATTTAAAAAGCTTTATTTTATTCAAACCTATAGACCTTTTTTATTGGAGAAATGATATTCCAGGTGCATTTTAGCCCTTTTGGGAACAAAACGATATCTTCCTTCTTTATTTTTGTTTTCCCTCCTTCTGTCTCTATCTCAACCTCTCCTTCCATAATATAGCACCTTTCATTGCAGTCATACTCCCAATTAAATTTGGATACCCCACAGCTCCATGGACTCCAGTTTTCTACACCAAGCTCCTTAAGCCTTTCATCCGTTGCTTTTTCTACCTTTATTTCCATAATTTTAAATTATAAATTATTTTTGAGTCTTTTTTCAAATATTTTGTTTTGAAATCACAAATTCCCCAACTTTCG
>DNCM01000132.1 GCA_003498085.1 bacterium | reverse complement strand
AATTTACTGGCACATCAAGTTTCCACATTGAAGGCTATTTACAAGACATTGGAATAAGGGAGTATGTTATTGTTGAAGCACCAAGGCTTATAATTACCCAGCTCTCCCCAAGCATTGTCGGGAAAGGAACGAATATCTTAAGAATAAGCCTTAAGAATCCAACCCAAAGAGTTATAAAAGTTAGAGAGCTTGAGATTACCCTAGGGTCTGAAAAGTTAGAGGCTGAGGGAATAATCTTTTGTAATCCAGGAGAGGAGGTAATTATTGAGCATTCATTTTCAATAACAGAGGATGCAACCTGGACATTAAAAATATCGGGGGATTATGAGACAGAAACAACATTTCCCATAATATTTGGTGAAAGGGTTGAGGTGGTTTTATTGCCTGAGCCGGTTTACAGAGAGGGATGGATTGAAATTCCATTTACTATAACAAATAAAGGCTCTCTTTCATCAACATTTGAACTTTCATTCTTTTTATTAAAGGACAACAAGCCTGTCTTAGCAAACGGATATATAACAATAAAAAGTCAAGAGTCAAGAGTCAAGAGTCAAGAGTCAAAAATAAGGATCAAAGAGCAAGAATTACTCAAGATAACCATATATATTGAGCCTCAAGAACTGATAGAGGGAGCAATACACTATGAGGGAATAGGCCTTGGGGAATACAAAATTGGCTCATCCTTTTTTAGGGAAGAAAAGCAAATTCCCATTAATGTAGCAGATGAGAATCTAGCCTTGATTAAAAAAATCTATCTTTCTGATATAGATAAGATATTATGCGTGGATATTGAAAATACTGGAGCAAATGGGTTTTCTGGCCAATTATCTATTTTATCAAGCTTTATTTCCACAACAACAAGTATTAGTCTTGAGAGGCTTGGAACAATGACTGTAAAGATTCCAATTCTTCCACAAGAGGGGAAAGAAGTAATCAAAGTATCTATCCTTTATCTTGGAAATAAAATAGATGAAAAAGAAGGGGAATTTTCATTTAGCCCAAGTTTTGAGATTGAGAAAATAGAAACAACGACACTGAATATTGGGGAGCAAGGGACAGTTACATTTGTGATAAAGAATACAGGGTGGACTTTTGGAAGGAGGGATATTTTCTTTTCATTCCTTGAGTTTTCAGGGAAAAGGGAGATATTTTTAGATAGGGGAAGCTCTACTTTTGTGCAATTTTCATTTCCAATAGATGATGACCTTGTAGGAGGAACATATACAGGGTATTTAAGGATAGACCAATTGCATCCTATCCCTCTATCTATTGCAGGATGGGAGCTTGAAATAGAAAGTAGTCTTGATAAGGCAGAGTATAATGAAGGTGAATGTGGAACGATTACAATAATTATAAGAAACAAAAATGGACTTTCTGGCTCTCTTACAGTTGTTTTTAGGGATGAGGGAGGTGAGAAAAGGGATGAGTTTTATTTAGAATCCCATGGAAAACAAACATCAGAATTTAGGTTTCTTGCCACATTTCACAAAAAGCTCTTCTTTGGAATATATACAGAATCAGGAAGGGGTTTATGGCTTGATGCTGTTTATATAAGAAAAAAAGGGGATGTAGCTATAAAATTAAAGAAGGATACATTTATTCCAGATGAGGAGGTTATAATGGAATTGGAAGGTAAAGGGAGCGTTACCATAACAACACCTGGGACTCCATCAACTATAGAGGTATTTCTCCCATCAACAAAAACTGTATCATTTTTCCTTCCTTCATTCATAAAATCAGGGACATACTATATAGAATGGGAAACTAATGGTAAATCTGGAAGAATTCCCTTTGATGTTAAGGGGTATAGTGTTTTAATGCTTGGTATTGAGCTTGATAGGGGAAAATACCTCCAGAATGAGAAATTTATTACAACAGTTAAAATGCAGGCCTCACACCCTGGAACATACACAATATCCTACTGGCTTAAGGACACATATAATGGGTTTTTCCTTATTAGAAAGGAAGATGTCAGGCTTTCTTCCAATGAGACTGCCTTAAGTATATCAGATATTTTTTCATCGTCCTATTCTGGAAGGCATAGTCTTGTTGTTGGTGTATTTAAAGATGATGAGCTTCTTGGAATATCCTCTGAGGATTTCTTCCTAAGCTTCTCTGATATTGCAGGATTTAAGATAGAAATGGCTGATGAATGGGTAGATGGGCTTCCTTTAGATATAAAGATTTATGGGGAAAAGGAAACATCAACAATTCCATTCTTTGGAAAGATAAGCATTTTGGGAGAGGGATTTTCTATTTTGTCTTTAAGGAATGAGAATGGCTGTTTTATAGGAAGCCTAACATTTATTCCTGGGGTATGGACAATCCTTGCCTCTGATGGCTATTTTAAGGGAACTACAAGTATAAGGGTATATCCAAAGAATATTTTAAAAGATGGAGTTTTCTCTTTTGGCTCTGTATCTGTTAAAGCTTCATTAGATGGCTATATAAAAATTGATTTTCTTTCGGCTTCTGACTTTCCTCCCAGAGAATATATTGGCTCAATATGTGCTATTAGCTTTGTCCCATCCACTATTCCTGGAAGCTTTACCATAACATTTTTCTTTGATAAGAATTTGCCTGGTTTTGACCTGGGTTCAATTAAGGCATATTATTGGAAGGATAATGATTGGTTGCCAGCAGAGAACCAGGTGCTTTTTGATGACAGGGTAGTTGTTGAGACACTTCATTTTTCAACATGGACGCTTATGGGGAAAAAGATAACCCAGGTTGAGAAAAAAGCAATTACATATCCAAATCCATGGGTTTTGCATAAGCATAGAAAGAATGGGATATCCTTTGAAAACCTATTGCCGGAGTCTTTTCTTGACATCTACAATATTTATGGGGAGAGGATATTTCGTGAGATTGTTCCAGATTCTGGAAAGGTTGTTATATATCCGAATAAGCTTGGATGGGCATCTGGGGTTTATATTTGGGCATGTAGCGATTATAAAGGAAATAAGAGAATTGGAAAGATTGGGGTGATAAAATGAAAAGTAATTATTTAGTCACCAAGGCGCAAAGAAAATTTGATAGATGGAAAGAAAATTTCGGAATTTAAAAAGGTATTTTGAGAAAGAAGAAAATGTGGTTTTGGCTTTTTTGTTTGGGTCGAGGGTATCGGGATTATCTCATCGTATTTCTGATTGGGATATTGGAGTATATTTTAAGCCTTATGAGTATATGGAGATAGAAACAGATTTAGATTATCTTGATGAAAAAAGGATTTGGGCGGATTTGGTTGATATTTTAAAAACAGATGATGTCCATCTTGGGGTTTTGAATAGGGTAGCTCCAAGTGTAGTCTTTTCGATTTTAAGAAAAGGAATACCTTTGGCGATAAAGGATAGGAGGCTTTATTTAGACCTTCTTTGCAAGACAAGCTATGAGGCGATTGATTTCTGGAATTTTGTCCAAGAATTCTTTAGGATAAGAGAGACATCAACCTCTTTGACGCCAGAAAGCGAGGCAATTCTTATTAAAACATTAGTGTTTTTAGAGGAGGAATTTAAAGATATTGAAAGATTTAAGAAAATGACCTGGCAGGAATATTCAGAAGATAGGGACAAAAGAAGGAATATAGAACATGGGGTAGAAAATCTTGTTATGAGCTCTTTGGATATTGCAAAGATTGTTTTGGCATCAGAAAAAAAAGAAATTCCTCAAAGTTATAAAGATACCCTATTAAGGTTTGGGTGCTTATATTTTAATGAAGAATTTGCAAAAAGGCTTTCTAGTTTTGCTTTCTCAAGAAATATTGCGGTTCATAAATATTTGGATATTAACTGGATGCGCATTAAGGATTTTATTAAGGAGGCCGAGGAATTATATCCTATGTTTATCCAAAAGGTAAAGGAATTGGTGGAGAAAGAATGAAGAAGTTTTTTGTTTTTCTTGTATTTTTGATGATAAGAGAAGGGTGGTCAACTGAGACAGTAAGCGGTAATGTTTATGGAACATGGACAAAGGAGAAGAGCCCTTATATAGTGAATGGGGATATAAATGTGCCATCTGGAAAGGGGCTTGAAATAGAAGAAGGGGTTCTTGTTATGTTTCATCAACACACAAGGTTCTTTGTCTATGGAACACTAAACACAAATGGAACACTAGACTTTCCTGTTGTCTTTACAGGCTATA
>DNCM01000094.1 GCA_003498085.1 bacterium | reverse complement strand
GTCCAACAGCGATAGGTAAAGCAAGTATGCGCATAAGAGGTCAGATAAAGGAAGATAATGAATTAAAAAAGGAAGTAGAAAGCATAATTAATTCTGCTTTCGAGGTCCGACCCCAAAGTCTGACCTAAATGACTACGAAATACTACAAGCTATTGCAAAGTCAAGGATAAATGTAGATAATCCACATAACTTGAAAAGGCATTATATTTTAATGGCAACTTATGAAGCTAAAGAAAATGAATTGTTAATAAATGAAAATATATTATGAAAGTAATTTTGGAATAAAAATTATAAAGTTTAATATTGAGCAGCGTGGCTATGACTTGTTACAAGATAATTTGAAGAATCTTGTTGCCGAAATAACTCAGAGACAAAGAAAAGAAGAGCTTTCACCCGATACAGTCCCAAGAGAGATTTAGGAGGTAATAAAGAAAAGATGAGCAGTAAAACATTTATATCTCATTCGTCATTGGATCATGATTTTGTAGAACAATTAGCACAGAGATTAAAAAGCGACAATGTTGATGTTTGGATTGATGATTGGATGATAAATGTTGGAGATTCGATTATTCAAAAAATAAACGAAGGACTTGAGGATAGTAGCTTTTTTATAATTGTAATATCAGAGAACTCAATAAATAGCGACTGGGTACAACAAGAACTCAAGGCTGCTTTCATGAAACAAATGACTAAAAGAGATATAAAAATACTACCTGTTCTTATAGACCTTGATCCATCGAAGCTCCCACCATTATTATCAAATATATACTCGGCTAGATTTTCGAAAAACGAGATAAATCATAAAGAATATCAGAAATTGCTACAGCCCATAAAAGAAAAAGCAAAGGCTGATTTGTTACGTCAGTATCAAGATAGATTTTGGGAGGACGTAGAACATATAGATATTATACTAGATAAAACTGAATCTTCCCGACATGAAATAGAGTTTATTTTAAAAATAATTCAAGAAGACCCATATAATAATTATTTTTTTAAGAACGTCAAAAGTAGTAATTGGTTTGATATATTAAAGAATGAAGGTTATTTTGTACCAGAAAAAGTACCTGGACCAAAGCCCGCTGAGCAAGAAGGTCACTTTATGATTTCAGAGTGGAGTGTTCTGCCTTATCTTGAACGTATCTCTCAACAGGTTAATATGCCTAACAGTGAGAAATATATTGATGAGTTGCTATATATTATTAAAGATGTATCAAACTACAGAGATACCAATGGGCAACATATTGATAATTATCGGACTTGGCAGTATTTTGTAAAAATTTTGTGCAATCTCCCAAATGAAAAAATTGATGATAAAATTTTAGAGCTAATTCCTATTTGGCTTGATTCTAAATTTGACACTATATTACAGGGGTTAGAAATTGTTAAAAGACTCCTGCCTAAATTTTCAGATGGGGATAAATCAGAAGATTGGAAGAAAGCAGAAAAGATTGTGAATATGGTTACACAAATAAAATGGATTCCTAAATATACTGAACAACAAAAAAAAGAAATTGAAGAAAAATATAAACATATTCTTGATAAACCTGAAGAACAGAGAACTGACGAAGAAAAACTTAAAATTGCACTTTTAGGGTTAAATGAAGAAGAGCCCAAAACAATTGTAGATACATTTTGGCTTTTAGATGCTTTTGTAAAAAATAAAATTGCAGAAAGAATAGGTGAGAGATGTAGCGAAAATGTAATATTTGATTTAGGGAATAATTTAATAGAAATCTTTAAACGAAAACATCCGGGAAGTTTAGTTGATTTTTCGTATATCTGGTTTAGGTCAATGTTTGATGTTCCAGAACATATTTCAGATATTAAAAAAACACTTGTTTTGATTTTAAGAGATACTTTTTTGGCAAAAGCAAGAAAGGATGAAAACATAACTAGGATTATATTTAAAAAATTTTTATCTAAAGAATATAAATATCCTTTGTTCAAAAGGCTGGTATTATTTGTGGTTGGAACTGAATGGAATACTTATAAAGATGTTTTCTGGGAAATGCTTAATGTAGAGAAAGATGGAAATCTCTTTAATGACCCATATTTTGAACCAGAAGTGTATACGATACTACAAAAAAATGTTGGTCAATTTTCACAAGAAGAAAAAGAAAGGATTGCAAATATTATAGAAGAAAAGGTTCCACGAAAACCTCATCCCGAAGAAAAATATAAAGAATATTATTCAGCATATCAAAGACAAAAATGGTATTCAGCATTAAAATCTGATGGTTATTTTAAACCCTTATACGAGAAATATAAAAACATTACACAAAAGGAAGAAATAATTAGTTTTAAAGAACCTACAGTGCGCGCAGGTCCTGGTCCGTCCCCATTAACAAAAGAAGAAATATTGAAAATGTCCAATGAAGAACTGTCAAAATATTTAGAAGAATTCAAAACAGTTGACTTTTGGAGAGGACCAACTATAGGCGGGCTATCTGATATTTTGAAAAGTGTAGTTGAAGAAGAACCAGAAAAATTTGTTAGAAATCTTAAGCCATTCCTTAAGACAGGTTATCTATATGTATACAATATTCTCTATGGTATCTGTGATGCTTGGACAAAAAGGAAAATAATAGATTGGAATAAAGTCTTTAGATTCATCAAAGAATATATAACACCAAAAGATTTTTGGGACGATAAATACAAAATTGAAGAAGATGACTGGAATGCAAATCACCTTCGGATAACAAGTATGGTTGGTGAACTTATTAGAGAAGGGACCACAGATGATTCTTGGGCATTTTCAGATGAATACTTTCAAATAGCGCAGGAGATAATATTTCAGATACTGGATGGTATGATATTAGAAAAAGAAGAGATTTTAAATAAACAATCTATCGGAAGCGATTTTGTAACATATGCGTTGAATTCATCTTTGGGAAAGATAACAGAGGCATTATTTATGTTAGCATTGAGAATTAAGCGGTTTGAAGAAATATCAAAAACTAAAGAAAAGGTTAGTTGGAATGTTAATATCAAAAAAAAGTATGAAGAACTTTTAGATATAAAAATAATAGAAAGTTATGTTTGGCTTGGAATATATTTACCAAATTTTCATTATCTTGATAAAGAATGGACTGTAGATAAAATAAAAACAATTACTATTGAAAAACAACAAGTATGGGAAGCGTTTATGGATGGGTATTTATCCGGTGGTCAAGTTTATAATGAGTTATATAGATTGATGAGACAACATTATGAGGAAGCAATAAATTACCAGTTTAAAGAAAAATATCCATCCGAGCGACTTGTACAACATATCTGTATAGGATATTTGCGTGGCATTGAAGATATAAATGATAGTAATAGTTTATTTAGAAAGCTGCTTGATAAATTGGATACATCCCAAATAAAAGAAATTATTGACTTTTTCTGGATGCAAAGAAGAAGTGAACAAGAACAGGGAAGCCCAGTAGAAGATAAAGAAAGACTAATTATAGAAAATAAGATAGTTGGTTTCTGGCGGTGGATTTATGAAAATAAATATAAAGATAAAGAAGCAATGTCATTGTCAGATGATGATAAAAAGATCCTATCCACTCTGACAAAACTTACTGTTTTTCTACCAGAAATAAATAGTGAAAATTTTAATTGGTTAATAATATCTGCTCCTTATGCGGATTTGAATTTTGATTCATCATTCTTTATTGAATATCTTAACCAATTAAAAGATGAGGGAGATGTAAAAGAAATTAGAGATTATATAGGAAAAATATTTCTGGAAATATTAGAAGGTTTAACACCTGACTTTAGAGAAGAAGACATTCAATCAATTGTTGAATTTTTGTATAAATCTAAAAACAAAGAAGATGCTAATAAAATCTGTGACATTTACGGTAGACGGGGACATGAATTTTTAAGACAATTGTATGAGCAATACAACAAAGCATAACACGAAATTTAGGAGTCAAACCTTGATTATGAAATTCGTTTGATAATACAAAGTGCAGTGACTAAAGCGGTGAAGAGAGTGAGCGGACAGATAATAAAAGAAAAAGAACTTAAAGCAAAAATAGAGGGGATTGAGAATTCAATATTAAAGGTTTGATCTTATTTATCTCTTTAATAACTTCTTTTGCTAGTTCGAACCAAACAGGTGTTTGCCAGAGGAAGACCTTGGGACCAAACCTCGAAAGCA
>DNCM01000097.1 GCA_003498085.1 bacterium | reverse complement strand
GAAAGTTGGGGAATTTGTGAGTTTTTACGAAAAAACTTGCAAACTTATGGGGTTGTAAATAAAATGTAGGTTATGGAATTTGAGGCAACAAGGGATGCTTATGGAAAGGCTTTAGTTGAACTTGGAAGGATAAATCCAAATATAGTTGTCCTTGATGCAGATACATCCCAATCAACAAGGACAAATTGGTTTGCAAAGGAATTTCCTGATAGGTTTTTCAACTTCGGTGTTGCTGAAGCAAATATGACAGGCTATGCTGCAGGTTTCTCATTATGTGGAAAAATTCCATTTGTCTCATCGTTTGCTGTCTTCGGCTCAATAAGAAATTTTGAAGTAATAAGAACATCCATATGTTGGGCATATCTTAATGTAAAAATAGTTGTAACGCATGCAGGGATATCTGTTGGTGAAGATGGTGCATCTCATCAGTCAATAGAGGATATATCGGCAATGAGGAGCTTGCCAAATATGACTGTAATTGTTCCTGCAGATAGTAGGGAAACAAAAAAAGCTGTATTTGCCTGTATTGAACATAATGGTCCTGTTTACATAAGGCTTGGAAGGGCAAAGTTCCCTGTTCTCCCTGAGGCCTCCTTTAAAATTGGAAAAGCAAATGTCCTTAAAGAAGGAAAGGATATAAGTATTATTGCTTGTGGGCTGATGGTTTTTGAAGCACTTAAAGCTTCGGAATTCCTTGAAAAGCAAGGGATATCATGCATGGTTATTAATATGTCAACAATAAAACCAATAGATGAGGAGATTATAATCTCTTGTGCAAAAGAGACTAAGGGAATAATTACTTGTGAAGAGCATTCTATTATCGGTGGACTTGGTTCTGCTGTATCAGAGGTTATTGCTGAAAAATGCCCTGCAAAGATAAAAAGGATTGGAATAAAAGATGTTTTTGGAACATCTGGAAAGCCAGATGAGCTTCTTAGAAAATTTGAGATAGACTCAAATAGTATTTATAATGCAGGGCTTGAGATTTTAAATGATAGACTTTAAATTTGTCTCGCATGCTTTTCGCAAAAATATTGTTCTTTCTAATATAAATCTCCACTTTGACCAGGGCGAGCTTGTTACAATTTTTGGCCCATCCTCTTCTGGAAAAACAACCCTTCTTAAGCTCATCCATGGCTTTTTTCCACCATCATCAGGACAACTTATAGTCTTAGGAAGAAATATGAATAACATCTCTTCTTCCAGTCTTTCTGCAATAAGGAGAAAAATTGGCTTGGTCATGGACGAATTTGGCTTTCTTGAAGATAGAACCCTCGAAGAAAATCTCGAAGCTATCCTTTCTTATCTTCCAAAATATGAAAGAAAGGTAAGGATAGACTATATCTTAAATGTTGTCGAACTTACCCCAAAAAGGAAAGAAAAAGTAAATTTTCTTTCTGGAAGCCAGAGAAAACAGTTTGCCCTAGCAAGAGCAGTTATCATTGATCCTGCAGTCGTTTTATTTGATGAAGGCCTAGTGGGACTAGATAGAAAAAAAGAGGAGCTTTTTATCGACATTTTGAATAAAGTAAATGAAAATGGAAGCTTAGTAATCATAACATCATCAACCCAAGAAAAGCCTTCATTATTTCCAAGAAGAAGGGAGATTGTCCTTAGGGAGGGAAGGATTGAGGAATGAAAATAAGTAGATTTTTGATAAATACCGTACTATTCTTCTTTCTCTTTTTCATCGTTCTTATTTTGTTTAATCTTCCCTGCATTGTGAGCAATCTTTATAACAAGGTTTATATAACCATCTATCTTAAAGATAGGTTGGGTAATAGAGAAAAAGAAGGTCTTATGAAAGAGATAAACAAAATAAAGAGTGGAATCGAAATCAGTTTTATATCAAAGGAGAATATGTTAAAGGCTGTGGCACCACCCAAAGTAACCACCCTCCTTGAGAAAAATCCACTTTTTGATTCATTCAAGGTAAAATTTACGGGAAAAACAAAGTATAAGGATTTTGAAAATCTTTATTCTAATGTCTCGTCAATGTCCGAAATCGAAAAGATTATTTATCCAAAGCAATTTGTTGAAACCGTAAGGGATATAGAAAATAGCCTTTTTAAAACACTGCTTATTCTCTGTGGAATCTATCTCTTTGGAATGTTAATTATTCAAGTGCTTACCAGTCATATTTTTGCGAGATTATCCCAAGAGGAAAGAGGAGTTTTTTACCTTTCGGGAAAGACAAAATTCTTCCTTTTGTTCTCTTCGCTTACCTCGTGTATAACTTATAATCTTATCTCATCTTTGGCAGCAATTTCCCTTCTATTTTTGGCATGGACATTCTTTCCGAACAACTTGCCATTTCTATTTGGAGAAGAATTACATTTCTTCTCTTACGATATTATTTTAAGCCTTATAGGAATAGGGATACTTTTTGGATTTATAAGTTTTATACCAACAATCGGATTTCTCTAAAAAATAAAATGAAACTGAAAAATCCATACCAAGATAAGATTATAATTAATGCTCTAATGCGTGGTGGAATAGTTCCAGACGATGTCCATAATGAGCTACCAAATTGGACAAAGGTTGGCTATATCGCCTGTTTTGACTGCCTTCAAGGAAGATCTTCCCTTTGTGATAAACCCCCTATAAAAAAATTTTTGCAGGATGTTGCAAATTTCTTTGGAGGAGATGTTTGCGAACATACATTTGGTTGCAGGGGGGCACAATTTGCGGTAATGAGGACTATTTCTAATTGGGTGTTTGAAAATCCTAAGTATACAAACACCATTATTATTGACCCAAATGCCCATTATACAACAAATATAACTGCAGAGATGGCTGGTCTAAAGGTAGTTGAAGTGCCACATATGGGTTATCCAAAATACATTTACAATCCAAAGGATTTTGAGCAAAAGATAAAAGAGGTAAAAGAAAAAGAAAAGAGGCTTCCGGCATTGGTATTTGTAACCCATGCGGATCCCTACTATGGAAATATTGCGCCTGTAGATGAAATTGGAAATATTTGCGAGGAATATGAAATACCTTACGCTGTCAATGTTGCTTATACAGGTGGTGTAGCGCCCATTGATATGCGTAGAATGAAGGCGAGTTTTTTAACATTATCCGCTCATAAATCAATGGCATCCCTTGGACCTTTAGGTTATTTAGTAACAAACAATCAATGGTCAAACAAAGTCTTTGCAACATCTGAAAGTAAATCAGGATGGACTGGAAAAAAATTTGGGAATAAAATACCTAACATCTTTGGCTGTGCAATCGGTGGAATTCCGCTTATATCATCTATCCTTTCATTTAACTATGTTAAAGAAAGGACCAAAAAATGGGAAGATGAGCTTTCTAAAATAAACAAGTTTGTCGAAGATATGGAGGTCCTTGATGGTGTTATGCTTTTGGGAGAAAAACCAAAGAGGCATCATCTGCTACACTTCGAAACAGAAAGGTTCTTTGAGATATCAAAGACCCATCCGAAGAAAGGCTTTTTCCTTGCAGAGGCTATGATTGAAAAAGGAATCGTTGGACTCCATCGTGGAATGAGCAAGCACATCAAGTTTTCTATCTATGGCTTATCTAGTGAAGAAACAACGAAAGTAAAAGAGGTGTTCTACGAAATCGCTAAAATTTAAATTTTTCTATTTGCTTATTGAAAAGGTTTGATGGCTTAGAAGTTAGATTTATAGTATATCTCGTAAATTTTTGCACTAATTTACATTAACTATAAAGTTTTTTCTCAAAAATGCCGATATTAACCAATTTTCAGCGATAAGGTTTTGAGGTTTAAGGATAGGGGGTAGAATATGCAAAAAATAT
>DNCM01000078.1 GCA_003498085.1 bacterium | reverse complement strand
TTCCCAACTTTCGCCAAATCTAATGTAAGTACCACAGAATTGATATCAATTTTCAGCGATAAGGTTTTGAGGCTAAGGTAGGATGTGGACCACGAATATCTATTTTGATAAGTTTAGATGGATGTTCTAGATCCATTAGTTTGATTATTTCTAACTGTAAGATGTAAGATCCTCTAACATTACAAGCGCCTTTCCTGTTGATAGTCTATACAATTTCACATTCTCGAATATATCCAATATTTGAGTGTATCTTGGTTTCCTTTTGCTGAATAATAGCTTAAAAGCTAAGTTTTTTGACCGTATGTTTGTTTAATATAAAGCAATAAATATTGCAAAATTAGCCTTATTTTGCTTATAATTTACTAGAAGCTTTAAACTGAAAAGGAGATTCTATGTTTTCGACGATCCATGAAGCGATAGAAGAATTTAAAAATGGAAAGATGCTCATCGTCGTTGATGATGAGAATAGAGAGAACGAGGGAGATCTTATCATTGCTAGCGAATTTGCGACCCATGAGATGATAAACTTCATGGCAAAAGAAGGCAGAGGGCTTATCTGCATTCCAATGACAGAAGAAAGGATAAAAGAGCTCTCTTTACAACCTATGGTTGATCAACCAGAAGATAGTTATGAAACGGCATTCACGGTCTCCGTGGACTATAAATACGGAACAACGACGGGTATCTCTACATACGATAGGGCAAGGACAATAAAAGCCCTCATCGACCCAAACGCAAAAGGGGAAGATTTTGCAAAGCCAGGTCATGTATTTCCATTGCAAGCAAAAAATGGCGGTGTTTTAGTCAGAGCAGGACATACAGAGGCTGCAGTTGATCTAGCAAGACTTGCTGGGCTCAACCCTTCTGGTGTCATATGCGAGATCATGGACGATACAGGCCATATGGCAAGGCTTCCTAGGCTAATAGAATTTGCAAAAAAGCACAACCTTAAAATAATTACAATAGCAGACCTTATAGATTACAGAAGAAAAAAGGAAAAGCTGATAAAAAAGACAGTGGAAACAAAACTTCCAACAGTATATGGAGATTTTCATCTTATTGCATACGAATCTTTGATAGATAATTTCATCCATCTTGCATTGGTAAAAGGTGATGTAGCGGGAAAAGAGAATGTTTTAGTCAGGGTCCATTCCCAATGTCTTACAGGTGATACATTTGGCTCAAAGAGGTGTGATTGTGGAGAGCAGCTTATTGCAAGCCTTAAGATGATCGAGAAAGAAGGATTTGGCGTTGTTTTATACCTTATACAAGAAGGGAGGGGGATTGGTCTTATCAATAAACTGAAGACTTATAAGCTTCAGGATAATGGGATAGACACGGTTGAGGCAAACAAGAGACTAGGATTTCCAGAAGATCTGAGGGAATATGGAACTGGTGCACAAATCTTAGTTGACCTTGGCCTTTCAACGATAAGGCTTCTTACAAACAACCCAAGGAAGATCATTGGTCTTTCTGGATACGGAATAACGATTACAGAAAGGATTCCAATAAACATTCCTCCAAAAAGTGAGAATATAAAGTATCTTAAGATAAAAAAGGAAAAGCTTGGCCATTTTTTGGAGATTGGAGATCTTCCTAAAATTGAAGAATAGATTTGATATATCATGTTCGAGGTGTTTTTTATTAATTTAAAACCTTGACATTATCTATAATATTTTAGAATAATTTAAGATAATGAAAAAGATGAAACGAAAGAAATTTTTGATTCTTTTTTTGGTGACATCATTTCTATCTCCCCTTTGGGCGAAAGAGGAAAAGGTAGGTTTTGTTGTAGTCTCTTATATAGAGGGAGATATGGAGGTCCTCCTTAAGGGCGAAAAAGACTGGAGGAAGGTAAAGCTTAATCAAAAGCTTTCTGAAGGTGATAGAATCAGGACAAAGTTTGCATCAAAGGGAGAACTTAAAATGTCTGATGGCTCAACAATTAGCATTTCAGAAAATTCCATCTTTGACATAAAAAAGCTTTTTGAAAAGGGACTTATCAGAAAGTCGGGGTTTAAACTGTGGATAGGTAATATAAAAGGGAGGTTTAAGAGATTAAAAACAAAGGATTCATATTGTGAGTTCTACACACCAACAGCAGTTATGGGACTTAGGGGAACAGAGTTCTTCCTTAGTGTTGACTGGGATGGAAGGACAAAAGTCGGGTTTAAGAAGGGAAGTGGATATGTTTATACAGATAAGGAAGGAAAAAAACCTATTAGTGAAAAAGAGGAGGCAGAAGTTTCATTAGAGGGTGATATCACAATAAAAAAGTTTGAAATGATAAAGGTTCCTCGTGTTATTGAAAAAAATATAGATGATGCAAAGAAAATTTTAATAGACCTAGGATTAAAGGCCGGGGTCATAAGGGCAGAGGAGAGTGAAAAACCAAAAGATATTGTCATTTCCCAATATCCATCAGAAGGGTATGAGGTATTACCCAACACAGAGGTAAATCTTATCATAGCTCAAGAGATTCCTCCTATTGCTGTTCCAGATCTTATCGGAAAAACAAAAGACCAGGCAGAGTTAGAAATTACAGGGCTTGAACTTGTTGTTGGAATGGTTGTTGAGATAGAAAGTAACTATCCAAAGGATATGGTTATAAAGCAAAGGCCGGGTCCA
>DNCM01000145.1 GCA_003498085.1 bacterium | reverse complement strand
ACCAATTGGAGAAAGGTCAATAACTACAAAGTTAATTTCACTTGAGTTGTCAGTTGCTTTAACGGTAAATTTTACCTGATGTCCTAGGGTAACTTCTATAGATGGAGTAGCTGTAGGATCTGTAGTAACAGGTGGTTGGGTATCTATTGTAAAACTTCGTATAGCTGGTGTAGGATCTTCATTTCTTGTAAGATCCCTTGCTTTTACCTCGAAAATATAAGATCCATCTGTCAAGGTACTAAATGTTACGGTAGTCTCAGCACTCCAGGCTGAATAAGGATTATTATTAAGTCTATATGAAAACTCTAATTTATCAGAGGGTGTAACATTGTCTTGACCACTCCAAGTAAAAGTAGGATTGTTATAATTTATTATACCGCTAGGTCCAGAAAGAATTATTGTATCCGGTGGTTCTGTATCTATTGTCAACTTTACTTGGGCTGTAGATGTATTTTTGGCATTGTCTTCGGCAGTTATGATTAAAATTTTATCTCCCTCTAGCACAGAAGTAGGGATAGTGTAAACATATGTGTATGTTCCATCATCTGCCTTTTCATCTCCATTTGTTCCGTCATCATACATTAGTTGATTTAATGGACCACCAATAGGAGAAAGGTTAATGATTACAGAACTAATTCCACTTAGGTCATCAGTTGCTCTAACAGTAAATTTTACTTGCTGTCCTGGATTGATTCCTGTAGATGGAACAGCCATAGGATCTACAACAAGAGGAGGTTGGGTATCTATTGTAAAACTTCTTATAGCTGGTGTAGGATCTTCATTTCTCAAAAGATCCCTCGCCTTTACATCAAAAATATAAAATCCATTTGCTAGGTTGTTGAATGTTACGGCAGTTTCAGTACTCCAGGCTGAGTAAGGATTATTATCAAGTCTATATGAAAATTCTAACTCATTAGAAGGTGTAATGTTATCTTGACCACTCCAAGTAAAAGTAAAGGTGCTGTAATTTATTATACCACTAGGTCCAGAAAGAATTATCGTATCTGGTGGTTCTGTATCTGTACCAATACCATGCCTTGCAAAGGCAAGCCTTATCTAGTTTTCATGATTAGAAAAACCATGCAATCTTCTATCTGCATCAATAATAGCATTAAGTCCTGTTAAGAAATATATTTGGGCAGGTGCATCAGGAAACCTCTTCATACCTTCAAAAATTATCCTATCAGCTATATTTTGTCCCAAAAGTTTTCTCAAATCCCACAATGCTCCTCCATATATCCTTCCATCACTATGAACCTGACCTACATAATCATCTGGATATCTTAATCTATTATCCAAATTTCTAAAACCTTGAGGATTTGAAACCACCCATTCGCCAATTATAGGATCGTTAAGAATTGAACAACTGAAATAGTCAGCAGTTCCTTCGTGCATAGCACCAGATTCTTCTCTATAAGCCAAAGGTCTTATGTGATCTATAACTGCGTGAGTATACTCATGGTATATCACATCCGCTGCTCTTGCAAGGTTGTTAACACCATGAATTCGTGAACCCCTACCGAAATATAAATTTCCATCTCCACTATCTCCACCTACATACCAATTATTTATGGGCGAATACCATGCATTACGGGGATCACCAGGTGGACTTGAAAACCAGGATATTTGAACAGTAGCTCCTATTCGACGATGATTAAGCCCATAGAATCCAAGTGTATTCTGGAAGTAGTTATGAATATAGTTTACATGATAAAAACGCATTAACTTCATCTGCATGGTCATCCGTATAATTCCACAAATAAGAAGTGTCTTGCCCACTATAGGAAACTTCATCACCTGATGCGTTAAAGACCCTTACAAATGGTCCAGAAAGAATCATAGATATCTGGTTTATAGGTGATCTTATCGTGTAATTTCCATTCATATCTGTGGCTGCGGTTCCTTGATTTGTAGCTACATATTGATTAAAAAAGTCTCTTGGTTCAAGAAAAGTACTTCCATCTATAGGAAATATCATCCCTCTTGCCCTGCCCGATGTAGCGGGTATTGGAACAACAACTTTAGTGATTCTAATATTATCTACAAATGCCCCTCTACTTGTGTTCTGATCATTGCTTACAAATATAATTGCGATCCATACAGATGGTGAACCAACCAGATTACCTAATTGTGTATTTGCAAAATCTATACTTCCCATTTCCCATCCTTCAAAATCTCCACTTACTCCTTCTCCACGAAAGTTAACACCATCCACCGATACAAACCAATACAACCAGTCATGACCCAGTTCGCTTTTAAGCCAATAATAAAAAGTTAAACTTCCTACTATTGTATCTCTTAAGTTAAATGGACCATAGACCATCCAAGAGTTACAATTATTAGGGTAATCATGATATTTAGGATCTAATCCATTTGCTCCACTTCTTGCACACCAAGCAGAATTTTTTCCTTGGTAAGACTTATAATCGGTTATTCCCCAATAATACTCTCCATTTGTAGCTCCATCGTTATCAAAAACACGCCACAAAGAAGAGGGGTCAGGAAATGTATTTTCAAAATCACATAAAGTAATCTCTACATTTCCTGCTGGAGAAGCTATTATTTTTACATTATCGACAAAAACACCATCGAATGTAACCGAATCATTACTTATGAATATAAAAGCTATCCAAACAGAAGAATTTCCTACAGTATCTCCGGGTGTTACTACATTTGTCAAATCAAACTCCCTATATCTCCATCCGTCAGTATTTCCAGCTATACCTTGACCATAAAAGTTCCTTCCATCTGTAGATGCAGCCCAGTAGAATCTATCATATCTTCCTGCTTGTGGATCATATTCACTTCGAAGCCAATAATGAAAACTCGCTTTAGCATCAACCGCATTAGAAAGTGAAAAAGGACCATAGACCATCCAAGATCTTGCATTATTTGGATAATTATCAACCCCTGGATTAAGCTTTTCTCCATCTCTTCCTCCCCCTACACACCAAGCAGATCTCTGTCCTTGATAACTTCTTGCATCTACTGATGCAAAATAATACTCTCCATTTGTTAAATTATTTCCATCATAGACAGCCCAACCAGAACCAATTGCGGGAAAATTTCTATCTTCGAACCCCTCTTCCATTATAACCTGGTTTTGTTGTAAAACCTTAAATTTCTTTATAGGTGCTTTTGATAAAATAGTCCTTTTTCTATCAAAAACTAAATGAACATCTTTTTCAATGAAAATATCATCTTTTACATTCAGTGTCATAGACACTACTTTTCTTTTTTCTCGAGAAGAAGCTAAGAGAGTATTTGATTTTTTAGTTGATGAGATTTTTTTATAAATTTTAGTTGTACCATCTATAACTATTGAAGATAATACAAGGGTATCTACATCTTGAAAGGATATGTCTAGACTGCCAAAATGCTTTTCTAAAAGCAAAATTGGACATTTATTAAAATAGACTATAGTGAATGTTCCAGTAAGTGTGCCTGAAACCTCTAAAGTATCTATATGACGAAGATAAAATCCATCTTCTGTAAATTGAATTGTTTCAAAATGACTTTCGTCTTCTGGAAATCTGGATTTTCCTGCAAATCCACCTTGGATTTCAACTAACTTCCATTTACCAACAAGTTGATTCTTTATCTCTGTTGTATCGGTTGTTGTATCATAGATAATAGGAGGAGGTAAAGGATGAGAGTATTCAAATTGTGCTTCTTCAATTTTTATAATATTTTCATTATCCAAATAATTTAGGGTTGCAGTTGCAGAATAAGTGGTTGCAGTTACAGATTCTATCAATTTCGGTGCCTCAGATAAAAATCTAATATTATTGTAAAATAAAAGTATCTCACCTGTATGAGCATCTATTATGTAGATCCAATCACCAAGAGGGTTATCACAATTCAATCTTACAATATAGACTAGATAAAATTTATCTATGCATTTTTCTCCCCAAGCACCAGGAGGAAGGATGCAGAATTTTACAGAAGGAGTACCCCTTACTTGAGTTGTTGAAAGGTCTTTCTTTGTTATTTGGATCGCAAACTCCTCGGTTATTTTTGGAATATGGTCTATCTCTATGTTTGGATAATACTCAAACCATATACTTTCTATTTCATATGTTTCATTTTCTACTTCACACAGGTGGGCTTCAATAATACTTTGTACTTCGACACCTTTATAAATTTGTCTAAAGATAGGTCTTACCTCATTCTCCGAAATTCTCTTTAAACCATCATATCTTAAAAAAGAAGTATCTATTGGAAAAATGGCTTTATGTTCTTTTAGAAACTCTATTAAAATATCTTTGGGTTCTCCCTTTTTCGGAGGGAATTTTATCCAATAGACAGACAAAGGATAATCTGTATTTCTATTCCATTCTATATAAGGTTCTAACTTTGTATCTTTTCGAACATACTTAACCCTTATCTTTTCCCATTCTAAAACAGCCTCTTCTTTTGGACTGACAGATGGACTTATTGATTTTTTATCTACTTTATAAAGCTTTCCACCAATCAAAGGATGAGTAAGTTCGCTTTCATCTGGTGGAAAAAAACTCCAAGCTATCTCTCTACCCAGAATAACTCCCCCAATTACTAATCCCAAAAATAATATTTTTTTCATCTTCTTTCCTCCTAAATTTTTTAAAAATTATACATTTTAATCTTTTTCTTGTCAGTAAATATTTGCTTTGTTCACAAATTCCCCAACTTTCGTATGTAAGTACCACAAATATTGTTTTCTTGACAAATACAACAAGCTAAGTGATAATATAACCCATATGAAA
>DNCM01000047.1 GCA_003498085.1 bacterium | reverse complement strand
AATTAATGAGATTTAAAGGATTAAACTGCTTTATATAGATGACAAAATTAAAGAAATTTATTCGACTAAATTAGTACTTTTTAAGATTTGTGATAATCCCTGTTAAACCACTGCAATATCAAGGCTTTAGCAAAAATAATGTGGAATGAGGGTTAGACTGGTTTTATCAATAAAAATTATTTAGAAACCATAGGAAGGGTTATCTCTTTTTGTGCTTGATACTTACCTTTTTTATCAGCGTATGAAACTTCACAGGCCTCATCAGCTTCAAAGAATAGAACCTGTGCGATCCCCTCGTTTGCATATATCTTTGCAGGAAGTGGTGTTGTATTTGAGATTTCTAATGTAACATAACCTTCCCATTCTGGTTCAAATGGTGTAACATTCGTTATAATCCCACACCTTGCATATGTTGATTTTCCTAAACAGATTGTAATAACATTCCTTGGAATTCTAAAATACTCAATAGACCTTGCCAATGCAAAAGAGTTTGGTGGGATAATGCATACAGACCCTTTGAAATTGACAAATGAGGCCGGATCAAAGTCCTTTGGATCGACAATCGTATTGTTTATGTTTGTAAAGATTCTAAACTCATTAGAGACCCTAATGTCATAGCCGTAAGATGAAAGTCCATATGAGATTACACCCTTTGTAACCTGCCTTTCAAAAAAAGGCTCAATCATCCCTTTCATTGCCATCTCCCTGATCCATCTATCTGATCTTATCCCCATATCATAAATAATTCTCCTCTATATGTTTTTTTCTCATCTTTGCCCTTTCTATCCACATGCTGTTTGGATATTCCATAATGAGCTTTCCGTAGAACTTGACTGCCTCATAAAAATCCCTCGCCTCTATCACCTTATCATATAAATCGGCAATATAAAAACAGGCATCATCTGCCGCCTCTTCCTTTGAATATTCATCCAAAACTTTTTTGTACTCTACGATAGAAGATTGGTAATCTCCGAGTTCTTTATAACAATTCCCTATCATAAGCTGTACCTCTGCTAATAACTCATCGTTCTCCCTCGGATTCGGAGGGATCGTCGGAAATAGATCTGTCATTGTCCCTTTTATCTCCTTAGTTACCTTCATATAGCCAATGAGTGCATCTTTGTAATCCTTTTTTTGGAATATGCAATCACAAAGCAAAAGTTCTACTTCATACCTTAAAGGACTATTTGGATATTCTTTATTAAGCTTATTTAAAATATCAACTGTCCTGTCATATTCTTTTTTCTCAAAATATGCCTTTGACTGAGTAAAGAGTATCTTATCTGAAATCGGGTTCTTCTTCTTAAGGAGATCGTCGAGGATTTTCATTCCATCATCGATTAATCCCAAAAAAATAAGCTTTCTTGCAAATAGATAATCTTCCTCTTCAGGTAAAATGGTAACTTTTACTTCTGGTTCTTCGATCTCTGGCTCATCTTTAAATGCTTCGTATCTTAAAGGGATCGGTGGCTCTGGCTTTGGTTCTTCTTTTTTTACCTCTACTTCTTTTTTTATTTTTTCTTCTTTTTCCTCTACCTTAAGACTTTCTGCCCTCTTCTTTAGAGAAGAGATGTACATTTCCTCAATCTTTGGATATAATGGGTCCTTTTCGATAACTTTGGAAAATAGTTTTATTGCAAGATCATACCTTCCATTTTTATAGTGATAAAGTCCTTCTTGAAACAGCATATCCTCTTCTTTTGGCTCGGATGCCAAAGAAAGCACTGCAAAAAAGATAAAAACAAAGATAACCTTCATTTTCCAAGCTCCTTTGCCCTTTTTTCTGCCGATAAAATAGCCTCCCATATTATCCCAGAGAAATTCTTTTTTTCCATTACCTCAATTGCTGCCACCGTTGTTCCCCCAGGTGATGTAACCATATCCCTAAGCACTAGAGGATGTTTCCCTGTCTCTTTTAATAAGGCAATAGAACCAGATATCGTCGATAAAACAAGTTTTTCGGAAACATCCCTCGAAAGACCCATCCTTACACCAACAGATATCAATGCATCTATGAATAGAAAAACATATGCAGGACCTGAACCAGAAAGTGCCGTTATACTGTCCATAAGGCTTTCATCGACAGTAACAACATCGCCAATTGCAGAGAAAATTTCATTTGCTTTATCCATATCAGAATCACTTGCATATTTCCCCTTTGCTATCGCAGAGATTCCTTTGCCAATAAGGGACGGTGTATTTGGCATGACCCTTATTACCCTTTTGTTTCCTAAAATTTCCTCGATTGCTTCTATTTTTATCCCGCCTGCGATTGAGATTATAAGATGGCTTTTTACTTCCTCCTTTATCTCTTCCAAAACACCTTTGATAACTTGAGGTTTTACAGCAAGTATGACCGTATCTACAGATTTTAAAATATCAAGGTTATCCCTTGTTGTCTTGCATTTTAAAACAGAGAGTTTTTCTTCTACTATATCTGAGGCAATAACATCATACCCTTCTTTCAATAGACCATCAACTATTGCACTGCCCATATTTCCGCTCCCAATTACCCCTATCTTCATAGTGTAACCACCGCCTTCATCGATTCATCTTGTCTCTCTACAACTAAAAACCCATCCTGGATTTTTTCGAGTGGGAACCTATGTGTTATCATAGATTCTAAATCCATCTTTTCAACGAGTCTTAATGCTTCGTCTAAATCCTTTGGCCCTGCACCATACGATGTGATTATTTTTACTTCATTCCTCCAAAACCTTGTTATTGGAAAATTGATTCTTATATCTGGTGATGGGACTGCAAAGAATACTAAAACACTACCCTTATCAAGGCAGGAAAATGTTTTTTCTATTGCCTGTGGGCTTCCTGTGCATAAGACTATACAATCTGCAAGGGTATTTATATCCCTGTTTCCATTAAGAACAAGATCGCATCCAAATTTCTTTGCAAAATTTAATTTATATTCGTTTATGTCGACCCCAATCGTGTATACTCCCTTCTTCTTTGCAAGGATGATATGTAAAAGTCCAGACACACCACATCCAAAAACAATGAGCCTCTGGCCCATCTTAAGACCTGCAAGTCTCTGTGCCCTGATAACACAGCCAAGGGCCTCGATTAAGGTTGCAGATTCATAGGATATATCCGGCAGAGGGTATATACCAAATTCTGCATTTTCCCTTGAAAGTCTTATGTATTCAGAAAATCCGCCAGGATCATAGTTTGTTCTACGAAGGAGACTACATGCTGTGTGATATCCTTCTAAACAATAATAGCATTTATTGCAAGGGACATGGTGTGAGGCAAATATCCTTTGTCCAATTTTATAATCAGAAGACCTGCTTTCTACGATTTCACCAACAGCCTCATGTCCCAAAATAACTGGGGCCTTATCCCTTCTATACCATTCCAAAACATCACTCCCACATATCCCGCAGGCTTTTGTCCTCATCAAAACCTCACCGTCAGAGATCTTTGGGATTTCCATTTCTTCTATTCTTATATCTTTATTGCTGTAATAGACTGCAACCTTCACTTTTTCTTAAGAAATGAATATCTCATAAGCCTCTTCGTCTGTTCTGTTCTCGTGGACAACTTCTTGATTTTAACAATTAATTATTTCTGATTAAGTACATCACGCAACGATCTGAAATAAATTATATATCGAAACAAAAACGGTTTGCAAGAAAAATATGTCAGATGTCGCAATTTAACTTTTTTCAAAAGACTAAACAGCATGGTTGCCTGCAAAAGAAGATATATCCAAGATGAAGCAGTAAAAGTGATGCTTCTATGGTTCGATTCTTAGTCCTAACTTATGTTGTTCTTACAATAAGTAAGACAATTAAGCAA
>DNCM01000002.1 GCA_003498085.1 bacterium | reverse complement strand
CCACTAATTCGCCATTTATCTTTAACCCATAGTCGCCAACAGGAAGATTCTCCTTTACTACTTCTGTTTTTGGAAATTTATATCCATATCTTTCACGCTTGTCACTTACTATAAGTAAGGGTTCTTTCTTTCTACCTTGTGGGATATATGCTCCAGCACGCCTTGATACTGCTGATGACTGCGTTACCCAAAACACCTGATCGTAAAACTCTCCTGGTTTTTTCTTGTATTCTTTTTTGAGAAATAAAAACCAGCATCTACGCCTAATCTTTCTATCAAGCACAATTGTAAGTCTCTTGCCATATCGCTCTATAGAAATTATGCCACATTGCTCAATTGGTTTTGCCGAAGGTAGCTGGTCTATACCACAGTATCCTTCTGGTAGAGAAAATATTCTCCTGCCCGGTCCAGGCCATTTATCTTGAACTTGTAATTGCAGGTATTCATTTGGCTTTTCTTCAATAAAAAGAAGATAAGGGAATTTTTCGCTCTCCTGTTTAAACATTAGCCATTGCAATTGTTTTGCATTATTATTCGAAGAGGTTTCCATCTTATTTTATACTGTTTTTCTATTCATTGTGCTTTTCAAAATATAAACAGTGATGATCTCATTTTTTGCATGAAAAAATAAAATACCTCGAAATATCAAGCATCCATTATACTTATATTGATTCCTACAAGCAAGTAGAATCTTATATACTATCCATCTCATCCTTCAACTTTTCACTTTCTCCATTTACTAAAAAATCTTCGATAACTTTAGCTATACTTTCCCCAACTCCAGGAATCTTCTTAAGTTCTCCCCTTTTATGGATATCATCTATGCTTTTGTTTAATCCTTCTATTTTATAAGCTACCTTGTGGTATGCCCATGCTGAATAGATATCTTTCAATTTAAATTCCTTAAAAAATGCTATTAGTAATAGATGGTTTGCTACTTCAAAGTTCTCTTTGAATGGTCTTTCAAAGTTTGGTGGTTGAATGTAGTTTTTTATCCCATATTTCTTGCAAAATCCAAAAGCACATCTGTTTAATTCCAAAATATAATCCTCCGGAGGATTTTCTTGTTCACCATATAAACCTTCATATTTCACCAAAAGTTCTGGAAAATTTTTCTTCAATAGCTTTAAGAATCTTATCCTTTGATTACTCCTTAGGGTCATTGAAGTACCGATTAAGATATACTTCGCATTTTCTGATGCTTTCTTAATCATCTCTTCGATATTACAAGAGGTATCCGAAAGGTAAGGTACAATAGGGATTAGATTAACACCAGCCTGTATTCCTGCTTTGTTTAATTCCTCAACAGCCTTTAGTCTTTTTTCTGGAGGTAGTGCAAATGGCTCTAAATATGGCAATAACTTTTTATTAAAGGTTATAATCGTAAAAGAAACAGTGCACCATGCATGTTTTGATATCTCCTTCAATAAATCGATATCTCTTAAAACGAGATCACTCTTTGTAATGATATGAACGGAAAATCTATGTCCTGCTAAAACTTCCAATATCTTTCTCGTTAATCCATATTCTTCCTCAGCAGGTTGGTAAGGATCGGTAACTCCAGATATAGCAATAACATCTGGTTTATATTTCTTAATTTCCTTTTCTAAAACTAAAGGGGCATTCTTTTTCACATAGATTCTTCTTGAGAAATCCTTGTAATTTTCATGAATAAGATATTTTTCGGTTACAGCATCACAATAACTACAGGCAAATTGACAGCCCCGATAAGGATTGATCACATATCTATCCCAAAACCAATTGTCTCTAAACTTACGCTTTATAAGTATGCTTTTTGTCTCGGTCTCAACGAATTTTGTCATATTTTACTTTTAAGCTTTGCTAAGAAACATAGGAATATTATTACATCCTTACTTCTTGGACATCAAGAAATATTCATCATCTTGCCTATGGGAACTGCTAACTTTCTAGAAGATATATTTTCTTAAAGGAATCTGATCAAGGATTACATCTTTTGGTAGATTGTATTTTATCATATGTCTATCCACATCCTTTCGTTCCTTAATATTTTCAATATCCTTGCAGTCTTAGAAATATTACCGCTATTCTCATTCAAAACCTTCCTTACCAATTCTCTTGCTTTCTTATTTGAAATTTTCCTTATCTTAATAATACAATAGTATCCATCTTGATCACCCCCTTTATGGAAGTTTTTCATTATACTAAGAACAATATGAAAAGCATAAGTTCTTTTAAACTTTATTTCTATTTTTTCATCAGGGTGGCTTATATGTCTATACCCATCTGTGGAATTTTAAACTTTAACACTTGAAAATTGATTTTATTTTGGTATATACTTATACAAGTATCGATTAAGAGGAATAGGACGATAAAGATGGAGAATTTAAAGGTTAAAGATGTCGTGGCTCGAGAGGTGATCGCCATTTCACAGGATGCTTCGGTGGGAAGGGGCAGGAGTGTTTTCCGAAAAGGTGACCCATGGATAAATTAGACGAAATACTCTCAAAATACAAGGGCGTTGAAGGGGCATTGATCCCTGTTTTACAGGAAGTCCAAGAAGTATTTGGTTATCTGCCAAAGGATGTAATGGTAAAGATTGCTAAAGAGTTAAAGATTCCTGCGAGTAAAATCTATAGTGTTGTAACGTTTTATGCCCAGTTTTATTTAACGCCTCATGGAAAATATACTATTCGGGTGTGTCGAGGAACAGCCTGTCATGTTCAGGGATCAAAGAAGATACTCTCAACAGTTAAAAACATTACTGGACTTAAAGAAGGAGAGACTTCGCAAGACCTTAAATTTACCCTTGAGACAGTAACTTGCCTTGGGGTATGCGCCCTTTCACCAGTAATGATGATTAATAAAGACTATTTTGGAAAGATGACCCCTAAAAAAGCAACTACTATTTTACATCAATATGGAGGAATAACTCATGAGGACTTAAGAACATCTTCGGCTTCTAAGTCTTGAGCCTATCTATCCGAAATTATGGAGGAAGTTAACATGAGAAAATTGAAATCACTAGAAGAGCTGAGTAGATATCGGGAGTCGCTCGTTCAATCAAAGGATCCCAGTAAGATTCGTATCACTGTCTGCGGGGGGACTGGATGTATTGCACTTGGAGCAGAGGGAGTAATAAATGCTTTTGTCGAAGGAATTAAGAATCAAGGATTAGAAAATAAAGCGAATGTGATAAGGACTGGTTGCCGAGGTTTTTGCGAAAGAGGACCACTTGTAGTAATCTTGCCTCAGGGAATTTTCTATCAGCGAGTAGCCATTGAAGATATAGATGAGATTATTTTGCAAACAATTATAAAAGGTGAGATTGTTGAACGCCTTCTATATGAGGATCCAGTAACTGGAAAAAAACTCGTGCATGAACAAGATATTCCATTTTATAAAAAACAAAAGAGAATAATTTTAGGTCACAGTGGTTTGCTTGATCCAACCCAAATTGATCATTATATTGAGCGAGGCGGTTATTCTGCTTTAAGTAAAGTACTTACATCGATGAGTCCTGAAGAAGTAATTGAAGAGGTTAAAGTATCTGGCTTGCGTGGTCGTGGAGGTGGTGGTTTCCCTACAGGTTTAAAATGGAGTATCTGTAGGGGCGCAGAAGGTTCCCCTAAATATCTTATCTGTAATGCTGATGAGGGTGATCCAGGTGCTTTTATGGATTGTAGTCTCCTCGAAGGAAATCCTCATCTTATATTGGAGGGTATGGTTATAGCCGCTTACGCCATTGGCTCAACCGAGGGGTACCTCTACGTTCGGGCAGAGTATCTCTTGGCAACCAAACATGTCAAAATAGCCATCAAACAGGCAGAAGAGTTAGGTCTATTAGGAAATAATATCTTAGGAACAGATTTGAGTTTTCATTTAAAGGTCAAAGAAGGTGCAGGGGCTTTTGTCTGTGGTGAAGAGACGGTTTTGATAGCTTCTATTGAAGGTAGACGAAGTATGCCAAGGCCAAGACCTCCATTTCCTGCCCAATCTGGACTTTGGGGCAAACCAACCAACATCAACAATGTAGAGACATTTGCTAATATTCCCCATATCATCTTAAATGGTGGCAAGAATTATGCTGAGATTGGCACCGAGAAGTCTAAAGGCACAAAGATATTTGCCTTAGGCGGCAAGATAAATAATACCGGTCTTATAGAAGTACCCATGGGAACCACATTACGAGAAATTATCTTTAACATTGGCGGCGGTATTCAGAAAGGTAGAAAGTTTAAGGCAGTACAATTAGGCGGTCCCTCTGGCGGTTGCTTGAGCACTACAGAATTAAACCTCCCCATAGATTACGATACACTGATTGCGGCTGGAACAATGATGTGTTCTGGCAGTATGGTTGTTATGGATGAAACTAATTGCATGGTAGAGATTGCCCGTTCCTTCCTCGGGTTCGTCCAGAGTGAGTCTTGTGGAAAATGCACTCCCTGCCGCATAGGTACTAAAAGAATGCTAGAGATCTTGACCAGGATTACTGAGGGAGATGGCAAAGAGGAAGACATAGAGACCTTGATAAAAATATCCAATATTATCAAAGACTCCTCTCTTTGTGGATTAGGTCAAACTGCTCCCAATCCAGTGCTTTCTACTATTAAACATTTTAGAGACGAGTACCTGATACATATTAAAGAGAAGAGATGCCCTACTCATGTTTGTAGTGGGCTTTATGTGGCTCCCTGTTCAGATACCTGTCCGGTAAATATAGAGGTACATAGCTATGTGGCTTTAATTGCCCAGGAACGATTCGAAGAGGCATTAAAATTAATTAGGGAACGTAATCCCTTCCCTTCCATCTGCGGTCGGGTCTGCCATCATCCTTGTGAGGCTAAATGTAGAAGGTATGAGATCGATGAACCACTGGCTTTACGTGCCTTAAAGCGATTTGTAGCTGACCATGAGGTAGAGTTGGAATCCAAAAAGTCTATGCCAAAAGTAGAATTCCATCGATTAGAAAAGATTGCTGTTATTGGAGCAGGACCTGCTGGATTAACTTGTGGATATTACCTTGCCAGAAAGGGCTACCAGGTAACCATATTCGAAGCATTGGAAATCGCGGGTGGAATGTTGGCTGTCGGTATCCCCAATTATCGCCTGCCTAAAAAGGTACTCAAATTAGAGATAGATGATATTACCGCTCTGGGTGTGGAAATAAGGACAGGGACTGAGGTGGGTAAAGATGTGGAGTTTTCTGAAATTCTGAAAGACTACAACGCCATCTTTATAGGAGTTGGAGCAAGTGTTAGCAAAAAGATGGGAATTGAAGGGGAAGATATAACTGGAGTAATTTCTGCATTAGATTTTCTGCGTGATGTTAATCTTGGTAATCCAATTGAATTGGGTGAAAAGGTAGCTATAATCGGCGGTGGTAATGCGGCTATTGATGCAGCTAGAGTATGTATTAGACTTGGAGTTCGTGAGGTAACTATTCTCTACCGCCGTTCAAGAGAGGAGATGCCAGCTATTCCAGAAGAGGTTAAGGATGCAGAGCATGAAGGAGTAAAGATAGAAATCTTAACGGCACCTACACATATCATTTCTAAAGATGGAAAGGTAAAAGGTATCGAATGTATCAAAATGAAGTTAAGTGAATTCTTCGATAAGAGTGGACGAAGAATACCTGAACCGATTGAAGGCTCAGAGTTTATCTTGGAAGTAGATATGGTTATCCCAGCTATAGGTCAAGATGTGAAGCTTGACTTCTTAAATGGTCAAGTGGAACTTACTAAATGGGGAACTATAAAAGTGGATAAAGAGACTCAAGTTACTAGCTTACCAAATGTCTTTGCAGGTGGTGATGTAGTTACTGGTCCTGATACCGTTATTGAAGCTATTTCCGCAGGTAATAGATCTGCTGTAGCTATTGATAAATATCTGAATAACGGTAAAGAGAGTGAAGATATGATTATTAAAGCAGAAAGAGCTCTTCTGGTTGAGGATGAGGAGATCATGGCTTTAGGGAGGCATGTCATGCCCACCTTAAAGAGAGAAGAGAGGATAAAGGGATTCGATGAGGTGGAGTTAGGATTTAGTCGTGAAATGGCAGTCAATGAGGCAAAGAGGTGCCTACGATGCCATGAAAAAGAGTAAAGATTTAATCTGCCAATTGCACAAGAGAGGAAAATTAAATGAATGACTGCGTTACCCACAAGGTAACCACCCCCTATACTGTATTCGTTCCTAAAGAGGCTATAGAAATCTTCTAAGATAGGTGGTGGTAGATTTAGAATACTGGGGTTGATTGTTTTGGTGTCTCTTATCAAGATGTCATAGGGACTCATCTTATCTTTCCATCTGTTCTTTCTCTTGTAGTTGAA
>DNCM01000115.1 GCA_003498085.1 bacterium | reverse complement strand
ATGGGTAGGCTGAATAGTTACTCATTATTTCCTTTAATTGACATACTTTGCCTTTCCATAAAGTGGCTTTAAGTAGTAATACAAATCATTTCTTTCCTATATTTCCTTCATTGGATAAAATGAGTGTATTACGAAACAAAATTGATTTTTAAAAAATACATGTAAAAGCCGGATTTTTACGAATTTTTTGACAAACTAGGTTGTTTTTTGGTATTAAATAGATAATCTTATTTAAGCTTAGGAATCTTTTATGATAAAAGCAGTTATCTTCGATATGGATGGATTGATGGTTGATACAGAACCCCTCTATTCAAGGGCAGTAATTGAAATTGCAAAAAAGAAGGACAAAGAATTTACATTAGAAATAAAGCAAAAAATGATGGGGAGGCTTGGGATTGAGAGTATGCAAATATTCAAGGAACATTTGAATCTTCCTGAGTCTCCAAAAGAACTTCTTGAAGAAAGGGCAAAAATCTATGATAATTTCTTAAGAAAAGAAGGAGTAAAGCCTATGGAAGGCTTATTTGAACTACTTGCCCTTTTGGACAGCTTAAATATCCCATATGCAATTGCCTCGTCATCGAGGAGGATATGGATTGATTTTATCTTAGAGAACCTAAATATTAAAAATAGATTTGTATCAATAATATCAGGGGATGAGATAGAAAAGGGAAAACCTGATCCGGAGATCTATATCAAAACTATCCAGAAAATGGATGTTTTACCTGAAAATACCTTGGTTTTAGAAGATGCACCGGCTGGGGTTATCTCTGCAAAAAATGCTGGATGTAAGTGTATTGCCGTAAGAAATGAATATACATCTGATCTGGAATTTAAGGAGGCAGATTTGATTGTCTTAAGTCTTTTAGAAATTACTGAGGATATCCTTCAGACATTATAATGCATCCTATTTTGATTAAACTTGGTCCAATCACCCTTTATACCTATGGGCTATTCCTTGCAATTGCGTTTATCTTAGGAATATATATCGCAGAAAAAAGGGCAAAGGAATTTGGATTCGAAAAGAGGCTTATTCTAAATACTGCATTTATTATTTTTATTTTTGGGCTTATTGGTGCAAGACTTATCCTTGTTCTGTCGAATATTTCTGCTTATTCCAGAGAGCCTTTGGATATCCTCATTGGGAGATCGGGTTTTACACTGCACGGAGGAATCCTTTTTGCCATAATTGCAAGCTTGATATATCTTAAAAGAAAAAACATTTCTTTCCTTAAAGTTGCCGATTGTTTGACTCCATCTATTGCCATTGGGATAAGTATCGGAAGAATCGGCTGTTTGTTTGAGGGATGCTGTCATGGAAAACCAACGAGTCTTCCTTGGGGGATTGTCTTTCCAAAAAAAAATTATTCATTTCTTGAATTTGGAAATATTCCAATTCACCCTACCCAGATTTATGAGTCATTAGCATGCCTTATTCTATTTTTTATCCTTCTTAAGATTAAGCCAAAAAAAGATGGGGATATCTTCTTTCTGTTTTTCATTATATACTCAGTAGTCCGTTTTTTTATTGAGTTTTATAGAGATCAGCCAATATTTTTTCTTGGCCTTACACAACCCCAGATTTTCTTTATTTTTCTGGCAAGCGTTATATTGATTATTCGGTAACTACTTTGGTGATTAATATTCAATGTCTAAAATGCCTGATGTTTGCAAATACCATAGAAATACCGAGATTATCTGCTGCATCTATTACCTCTTTGTCCTTGATTGAACCACCTGGTTGAATTATTGAGGAAATCCCTCCTTTTATACACTCATATATACTGTCTGGAAATGGAAAGAAACCATCTGATGCAAGAGCCGCACCCTTTGCTTTATCACCTGCCCTTTCATTTGCAATTTTTACAGCATCAACTCTGTTTGTCTGGCCACCGCATATACCAACTGTTGTTTTGTTTTTTGCAATAACTATGGCATTTGACTTTACATATTTAGAGACTTTATATGCAAACAAAAGGTCTTTAAGTTCATCATCACTCGGTTTTTTCTTTGTTACAAATCTTAGGTTTTCATAGTCCTTTATATCATCATCCTGAAGAAGAATTCCACCTAATGCATTTCGTACTTTCAATTCTTTATCAATTTCTGATTCTAGTTTTACTAGTCTTGTGTTTTTACTTAAAAAAAGAGAGATCACATCTTCATCGAAAGATGGTGCAATGATTGCTTCGCAAAATATCTTGTTTATCTCTTCGGCTGTTTCTAGATCCAGGTTTTTATTTACTCCGATAATACCTCCAAATGCAGATATAGGGTCTGCATTGTACGCAAGTTTATATGCAGAACATATGCAATCAGAAATAGAAACACCACAAGGGCTATTATGTTTTATAATAACACAGGCAGGCTCATTAAAACCAAGAACAAGGCCATAAGCAGAATCAAGGTCAAGAATATTATTATATGAAAGTTCTCTACCACTTATTTTTCTGAACGGTAATTTATCTTTTGCATAGAAACTAGCCCTTTGATGTGGGTTTTCTCCATACCTTAGGGGTAATACTTTTTTGTAAGAAAGATTGAGTACTTCTGGAAATTCTTCCTTTAAGAACCAGTTTGCAATTGTTGAGTCGTAATGGGCTGTGTAGTTAAATGCCTCAGTTGCAAGGTTATATGAGAATTCTTCAGGAATACAATTGTCATTGTTCTTTAAGATATCCAAAATTTCTTTATATCTTTCCTTATTGACAACAACACAGACATACTTATAATTTTTCGCACCAGCCCTAATCAAAGTAACACCACCAATATCTATCTCTTCAATCGCTTCATCTTGAGTTATACCTTCTTTTATCCTTTCCTCAAATGGATATAGATTGCAGACAACCATATCTATCTTCTTTATAGAAAGCCTTTCTAATTCATCTAAATGCTCTTTTTTTCTTTTTGCTAATATCCCTCCATGTATTGCAGGATGCAGGGTTTTTACCCTTCCATCCAAAATTGACGGAAATCCTGTTACCTCCTCAACAGACAAAACAGAAACTCTGGATTCTTTCAAAATCTTTGCGGTTCCCCCACTTGCAATTACCATAATCCCTACAGAGGAAATTCCTTTTGCAAAGTCAACAATCCCCTCTTTGTCCGATACACTTATAAGACAGGTTTCTACTTTCATAATTGGTAATTATACTATAAATTCATTGAAAAATAAAAAAAAATTTATTATAATAAATTCATGAAGGATAAATATTTTTTTGGTTTAATACTTTTTCTTATTGTTTTAGGGATAAGTCTATTTTTGCAAGTTTTCTCTTTTTTGGAGGCCCCAGAAAAACAAAAAGAGGATAGAATAACTCCTTTGCTTTCAGAAAATAAAAGACTCCGTGAAAGGGTAAATATGCTTTTACTAGAAAAAGGAAGCTTATCAACACAGATAAGAGAGCTTATTAAAGAAAATGAGGAGATGGGTAGTTTACTTTCAAAACCAAGGATCATAGAAAAAATCGTAGAGAAAAAAGTATTTATTGATGACCCTTTACTTAAGGAGAAACTTTTTGCAGTGGAGGAGGAAAGAAAAAGGATATTAAGAGAAAAAAATGAGTTAGATAAAGAAATAGCAATGTTTTCTGATGAGCTTAAGATAAAAGAAGAACAAATAAATATCTTAAATGAAAAAATTAAGGAAGAGAGAGAAAAGATTATAAGTGGGATAAAAGAAACCAAAGAGGTTATTGGCGCTGTTGATATTGCATCTCTTGAGAACGGCAAAATTAGTCTTCAGGAAGAAGTTTTAAGACTTCAGGAAGAATTGACGCAGGTTTTAGAGAAGAAAAAAGAGCAGGAGGAAAAAAACAACCTCCTTTTGAAAGAAATAGATGATTTTAAACAGAGGGAGCTATTTACCCTGAAAGAGAGAAGGGAGCAAGAAGAAAGTCTTCGGAAAAAACTAGAGGAGAAAGAACAAGCTATACAAGAGGTACTTATGAAAAAAGAAGAGGAAAGAACGAGTTATCTTGCAGAATTAGATAAAGAGAAGAAAAAATCACAAAAAAGGTCCGTTACAGGAAATTTATTGAGTATATTACTACTATGGAAAAAGTAGTTCTTCTAGATAGTTCAAAAAAGATGTTGGCAGAAAATGGAAAATCTGATAGAGCCAGGCAAGAGGGTTGCCTGTAAGGGAGGAAAGTCCGGACACCAAGTGCCAGAATGCTGGGTAATACCCAGGAGTCGTAAGGCTACGGAAAGTGCAACAGAAAATACACGGCCGAAAGGCAAAGGTGAAAAGGTGGGGTAAGAGCCCACCAGCAGGAAAGTGATTTCCTGGCTTGGCAAACTCCATTTGGTGCAAGTCCAAAAAGGGGAGGTTGGCACGCTATTCCCGAGGTAGGACGCATGAGATGGTTAGTAATAGCTATCCTAGAGTAATGACCCTCAAAACAGAATCCGGCTTATTGCCTGGCTCTCTATTTAGTCTCTTCAGCCTCTTCGATAAGCATTATTGGGATATCATCCCTGATAGGATACTTTAGTCCACAACTTATACAGAGAAGTTTATTTTCAGAAGAAATGTACTCAATATCACCCTTACACTTTGGACAGGCAAGTATATCTAACAATTCATTATCAACCATTCCATCACCTCTTTTAATCTATAAATTAAATTATAACATTCAACTATGTCAACTACAAAACAATAGACCAGAACTCCCCCAACTTATAAAATTTATATAAAAAAACAAAAAATAGAAATCTTTCCTTAAAA
>DNCM01000092.1 GCA_003498085.1 bacterium | reverse complement strand
TTAGGTTTATATAAGAAACTCTTACTTTAACCAAAAAGGGCCTTTTTCGACAAAAAATTCAAATTCAGCCAGAAAGATATGGGTAAGTTTCAATTTTATTGACTTAAAATTTCGTATAGTGATATAATTAAAACATGGAAGTACTCGGCTATTTTATAGGTTTTTTCTCCCTTGTTATCACATTTCTTATGGGTGTTCTTACATATCTTGCGTGGAGTAACGGAAAGTGGATGAAGATTGCTCATAACGACACACGGTCATTGATAAAGGAGACACATAATGATACAGTGGAGCTTATCAAGTGGCTTGGTAAGCTTATTGTTGCTGATGGAGAAAAAACAAGGGAGCTTGTCCGGCAGTTTAAGGCTGATCTTAGAGTTTCTTGAACTTTTCTATAACTCTTTTTTGATTTTAAAGCCAAAATTACTGAGGTAAAAAAGTATGCTTCAGGATAAAACAGCAAGGTATATTGAGACAGCGATAAAATTAGCTATTGCAAGCACAGTTGTTATTACATCATTTTATTTTGACAAAAACATCGTTGGAATATACGATATAAGCAAGGCAACGGTTGTCTGGGTCTTTGGTTTTATTGTCACTGGATTATGGGCTTGTTTGATTATTATAAAAAGAAATTTTTTCAAAACACCTCTTAATATTGCCCTCTTCTTTTGGCTTTTAGTCAACATATTATCAACCATTTTTTCTGATTCTTCAATAATCAGTTTATTTGGCTTTTATAAGCGATATGATGGCCTTCTTACTTATTTTTCATATACCATTATCTGTCTTGCTATGGTTAACATCGGAGATATAAATTATTTAAAGAAAATTATCAAAATAATAGTTATTGTTGGTTTAATATCAGGAGTTTATGCAATTTTTCAATATTTGGGAATGGATATTTTCTTTCCAGAAAGAGAAGGCGGTGGAAGGGTAATTTCATTTATAGGAAATCCAATCTTCGCAGGAGGATTCCTTATTCAAATATTCTTTCTTGCGCTTTGTCTTTATTTTTATCATCAAGGGATGCAATCTTTTCTTTACCTGATTGTTTTTTCCATTATTTACATTTCATTCTTTACAACACAGAGCAGGGGTCCATTTTTGGGATTTTTCTTTCCATATCTATTGTTTATTATTTGTTTTTTTGTTTTAAAAAAGAAATTTAGTAAAAGTACCCTAAAGAAATTTTGGATAAGCCTGATAATTATAATATTAACAACAATTTTTTCAAATTTATCTTTAAATTCTATCGTTGGAAGATTTGGTGTTGAGTTTATTCCAAATCAGACTGGAGAGATTGGAATAACAGGCTCTGCTGGTGTTAGACTCGCTATTTGGAGAGATGTTATAAAGAATGTTTTAAAGAAACCGTTATTTGGCACTGGTCCTGATACAATGGCTATATCATACCCAAGGTATAGATCACTTGATACTGTAAGGAAAGTAGGAGTATACGCAACAGCAGAGTCAACCCATAATGAACTTCTCGATATTTTAGCAATGAAGGGCCTTTTGGGATTATTCTCCTATATTTCAATAATCATTTTATTCATTTATCTCTCAATTAAAGCATTAATTAAATTTCGGGAGAAATGGTTTATTGCAGGAATTTTCCTCTCGTTGTTGTCATATACGGTTTCAAATCAATTTGCATTTGGTGTTCAGTCAACAGCTATTTTATTCTGGGTGTTATTAGGCTCAATTCCTATTTTTTATAAACAAGAGATAAAAACAATTAGAAGACCCATGCAAAAGAAAATATCTCCAGTTCAAACTATCCTTTTTACTCTAATTTTTATAATTACATCTATATTTTTAATATTTCTTATTAAACCTTATCAAGCAGATTATTTGTATAGAAATGTGTTTGATGCAAGAGATAAAAAGCCATTGCTTGAAGTAATAGGGCTTTTGGAGGAGGCTTTAAAAATTTTTCCCTACGACATTCAATATCTTCAGGAGCTAAATAGTATGTGCCTATCCGCCCTTCAGCAGGAACAGGATAAAGAGATATGGTTTAAAAAGTTAAGGGAATCTGCGAATAAGCTTATATTTGTCAATCCAAATTCTGACATTGCTTATGTTGTCCTTGCAATATCTTATTACCTTGAAGGTGGAAGTGAAAATATGGAAAAGATAATAGAGAACTATAAAAAGGCTTTGGAAAGGAATCCATATTCTGTAGACGCACATTGCAATCTTGCATTGGTATATCAAGAAGAAGGAATGTTTGATGAGGCAATTTCTGAATATAAAGAGGTGTTAAAGGCAGACCCTGATTGTGAACGGGCAATTTATGCCTTAAAAAAGTTAGGAAGTTTAGAAGATAAGAAGTTTTGAAATTCTAAACTTTAGAACTTCCGAATTTTATAGCTAACTTAACTGCCTCTTCTGGAGAGGATGTTCGAACAATCGGAGGTTTTTCTTTATATGAAAAATCCCAGGTATATAAACCAATAACAGGGATTTCGAACTGTAAAGCATAAGCTATTTCGGAAAGTGTTCCATATGCACCGTCGATTGCAATAACTGCTTGGGACGATAAAACAACAATCATGTTTCTTGCATAGCCAATTCCAGTTACAATAGGAATAGTTATATAAGGATTACATCTTGATGTGTCTTGATATGGAAGAATTCCAACTATCATTCCCCCTTCTTCCTTTGCTCCCTTGGATACCTCCTCCATTACCCCAGAAAGTCCTCCACAGATAAGAATACAATTGTTTTTTGCTATTTTTCTTCCTACATTATATGCAAGGTCTAATATTTCTCTATCTGGATTTTCACCCCCAATAACTCCAATTCTTAACATTATCTAAAAATATCAATTAATTCTTCTGCAATTTTCCTGTTAATTGTATAATTATCTAATCCTTTTTCAAGTAATTTATAAGCGCCTTTGATCTTTTCTTCTCTTATATCGGGAATATTTTTTATTAAATCCATAATTTTTGAAAGCTCATAAGCCATCCTTGCACCTTCAGAGATTGTCGCACAGTCAGGACCCGAGGAAACTGATATCTCCTTTATTGAAGGAAGACTATAAGTTTTCTTTTCTCCTGAAAGGACTTCAGAGAAAGAAACGGATATTTCTTCCTTCTTCTTTGCTAGTTCCTTTGACGATATCTCCTTCGACCTTATTTCTCCATTAACCTTGCTAAAATCCATTTTAAATCATATCTCTATTTTATAAATCGGCATTTTTGTAAAAATACTTAATAACAGATTTTTTATCATTTTTTTGGCAAAACTTCTTAATCTATGTATTTTTTAAAAGAAGGATAGATAAAATGGAATGAGCAAAGCAAGTATCTTCGAGGTTACATTACAGCAGGAATTGACTCTGGTTATAATTCAATGCCTCCAGATTGATTATTGAAAGAAAACAAGAAAAATATCAGAGATAAAAGATACCCACTTAGAAATTTGAAGATCAGTTTCCAAGCTCAAATTTCAAAAACTGTTGACAAAAAGTTTCTGTAAACCTAGAATTTTTAAAAATGGTTATTGATATCCCAATGGCAGTTAAGAAGTATAAAAAGAATTTAACGATAAACTTTAAAATAAGATTTTTATTGCTTATCATCTATTGTTTATTGCTTGCTGGATGTAAGGAAGGAAGACTGCGACTTGCAACAACAACATCTTTTGATAACTCTGGTCTTCTTAAGGTTATTTTAGCTGAATTTGAAAAGGAGAAAAAGATAAAGACAGATGTTATTGCTGTTGGAACAGGGGCAGCTCTTCTAAGGCTTGGAAGAAATGGCAATTGCGATATCCTTATTACACACAGCATGCCAGATGAGGAAGAATTCATAAAGGATGGGTTTGGAATAGATAGACGAGAGATTATGTGGAACGATTTTGTTCTTTTAGGACCTAAGAATGATCCAGCAAAAGTCAAAGATAAAGACCTTATGTTGGGTCTAAAGAACATAGTGGAAAACCAAGCATTATTTGTATCGAGGGGTGATGAATCGGAAACACATAAAAAAGAAAAGGATTTATGGGAAAAAATAAGAATAAAGCCAAGTGGTAAATGGTATCTTGAAACAAGACAGGGAATGGGACAGGCATTAATGATAGCAAATGAAAATAATGCGTATTGTCTATGTGATAGGGGAACATACCAATA
>DNCM01000123.1 GCA_003498085.1 bacterium | reverse complement strand
CACTTCGGGGTATAATCCACCTCATAACTTAATTAGCATTCTATCAAAAACCTTTCCAAAAGTCAAATAACGTATTTGATACCATTTCGCCACAAAACTATAGTATCTATTTGAATTAGAAATCCTGATCTTTTCTTTTTCTTTAATTCAGTTATTCTCTTTTTCTTAAGAGCTCTCTGACGCTTTCTTCTTTTTAATACTCATCATCTAAACCTGTATGTTCCCATTAATCCCTGTGGTCTTTTTAACATAAGAAAAACTAACAAAAATCCATAAATCATTTGTCGCATAGGTGCGGCAATAGAACTCGGTATACCCAAGAAACGCAGTATTTCCGGAAGAACAACAAGAATGACCGCACCAACAATTGAGCCTCTAATACTTCCCATTCCGCCAAAGGTGACCATTAGAAGGATAGTAACAAATTCCATCATAGTAAAACTTGATGGGTCAATAAAAGTTATATAATGGGCATATAAACTTCCAGCAATTCCAGCGAAAAATGCCCCAATTACAAACACAAGAAGTTTATACTTAACTATATTTTTACCTAATATTTCTGCTGCGATCTCGTCTTCTCTAATAGACCTTAATATTCTGCCAAATGGCGAATCAACAATTCTATGAATAATAAAAGTTGTAATTACCACAAATACAGCCACAAGTAATAGATATGACCATATTTCTGACAATTCCCAACCAAAAATTGAGAATTGTGGTATTCCTGGAAGTCCCATAGGCCCTCTTGTTACAGAAACCCAATTCTTAGCAATAGAGTAAACAATAACACCGAACCCAAAAGTTGCCAAAGCAAGATAATCACCCCTTAACCGCATAGAGGAGAAACCAATAATAATACTAATTGCCGACGCTGCTATTGCTCCAACTACAAGCCCTATCCATGGTGAAATACCAAAGTTTAATGCCAGCAATGCTGAAAAATATGCCCCCACACAAAAAAATGCTGCCTGTCCTAACACAGCTAGGCCTGTATACCCAACAATAAGATTAAGACTTAAAGTGAGAATAATATAAATCCCACAGATAACTAAAATATGCAGTAAATATTCCATTTTATGAATTTGTATTTCTTAATAATAAAATAATCAAAGTCTTTCTTTTTCTACTTTCATTCCAAAAAATCCTTTAGGTCTTATTAAAAGAAAAATTATTAAAATAATAAAAGCGATACAATCTTTCCAGCCAGCAGAGATTTTCCAAATGCCAAGATTTTCTGCTATGCCTAAGAAATAAGCCCCAAAAACAGCACCAGGGATATTACCAATCCCGCCGACGATTGATGCAATAATCCCTTTAAGTATTGCCATAAAACCCATTGTTGGCTCAATATTTGTTTCAAATGAAATCAATATACCTGCAGCACCTGCTAAGAAAGAACCTACAATAAAGGCGCTAAGTATTGTTCTGTTAGGATTTATTCCAACAATGCTTGCTGCAGTAATATCATCAGAGACTGCTTTCATTGCTTTACCTAATTTTGTCTTTTGAATAAAAAACCAGAGTAAAACCATCAAAAATATTGAAACAATCAGGATTAAAATCTGGATATCAGTAATTACAGCACCTAAGAAATGATAACCTTCTTTTATAGGGCCTGTTCTTAAGATAAGGATTTGTGCGCCATAAATAAGTTGAATTAAGTTCTGAATGAAGATAAAAATACCAAAGGAGGCAAGTAAGAAAACTAAATTAGATGCTTTCTTGTTTCGGAGTGGAAGATAAACAAGTTTTTCTATGCCAGCACCAAGGTAGGCACAAAGACAACAGGCTAAAAAAAATATTACAAAAGGATTCCCCTTCAAAATGATAATACCTGTGTAAGCAAAATATGCACCAGCAGTATAAACTACACCGTGGGCAAGATGAAAAAACTTAACTGTCCGATAGATTACTACAAACCCTAACGCAACAAGTGCATAAATACTACCTGCAATAATTCCATTAACAATTAACTGTTGAAGCATATCTAAGAGTACTGAAGAATTAAAGGAACTTGTTAGAAATTTAAATCTTTTTTTGCTTACTTCCTTTACAGTTACATTATACCAGAAATCACTTTTTAAAGAAATTATCTAAAATTATCTAAAGTAATTTATTTCTTTTTTTATTAATGAATTATGTTATAAATTGATGTTTTTTTGACAAAAATTCAGTTTATCCTTGATAGAATAAGAGGCATTTTATCCACATTTTACTAAACAAAATAAAAGAATAAAAAATATAGAGAAGTTTATTTTTCTCTGAGAAAATTATAATCTTATTCTCTATTATCCATAGATCTTCCTCTTTTTAATTACTCCATTAGATAATCAACAAATTTACCTTCTTTGACAATCCGTACACCTATAGGCCTATAAACCACATCACCATTTTTATCAAATGTAATCTCTCCTGTCACTCCAGGGAAGTCTTTTATCTCATATAGAGCCTCTTTTATCCGTTCTTTTTTAACTCCACCTTTCTCTATTGCTAAAGCGATAAGATGAAGTGCATCATAACCCATTGTGTTAAGTAAATTAGGCTCTTTACCATATTTTTTTAATGTCTCCGCAAATGTTGTTAATCTATCACTTTTAAATAATGCTGGATAAACATAAATTACTCCCTCGGCTGCATCTCCAGCCCATTCTAGAATCTCCGGGGCATTAAATGTATCTGGAGCTAAGAATTGAGTTTTTAAACCCATCTCCTTTGCTTGCCGCAGGATCAGAGACATATCCTTTGGGTAACCCAGGAGAAATATAGCTTCAGGATTTTGATCTTTGGCCTTTGTAAGCTGTGTTCGGAAATCAGTTGCTTCTGCTTCATACCCTTCGATAAGTAAAATTCTCCCTTCCTCTTCTTCAAATTTTGTTTTAACAACCATAGATAATTCTGCTCCATAATCGTTATTTATAAACAAAATCACTGCTTTTTTAATCTCTAATTTTTTTGCTACTTCCACTAACCTTTGCGCTTCTTGATTATTAGAAGGAAAAATACGGAAGATATAATCTCCTGCATAAGAAATTTTATTAGCTGCTGAACCGGGAGAAAGAAGAACTATATGATTTTTCTCAGCAATTGGAGCACAAGCTAAACTAACAGAACTACCCACAGCACCAATAACTGCTAACACTTTATCTATTGTAATTAGCTTTTGCAAAGCACTTACTCCAATTTCGGGTTTAACTTGACTATCTTCATGAATGACTATGAGTCTTTTTCCTTTTATTCCTCCTTTTGTATTTATCTCTTCAACTGCAATATCAATTCCATCTTTTAACCATTCTCCCCATATAGCACCATCACCAGTGAATGGTGCGATATGCCCAATCTTTATTTCCTCTGACTCTTTCTTTATCTTAGTAACAACAAAGACAATGACTAAAGCCACTATAACAATTCCAATTACAATCCATGCAAATTGTAATTTGAAGT
>DNCM01000043.1 GCA_003498085.1 bacterium | reverse complement strand
AGCCAATAGCTGAATAGTTACCTTAAATATATCTTTCCTTTGCCAAATAATCTTTTACATTGCCGACAAAATTTTTAGCCCATTCTATGATTTCTTTTGCTTCTTCTTCACTAAAAATAAAAGCAAACTCATAATCTCCGTTTAGCCGTCTCTCATAGGCTTTGCTTAATTTCTCGCCGAGCTCTTTGGGGAATATGCCAGTTTTCACAAAGTGCTCTCCGAACTGAGAAATAACTCCTCTATGCGATGAGAACTTCAAACCTTTAGTTAGCAAAATGGCTTCAGCGGCATAGAACATGGCGTAATATGCTCTTGAGACAGAAGGATCATTATAACCCTCATTAACAAGTAAAATTGCTGAATTCAGACTTTCATTTGCTTTTTGTATAAGGTTTTCAATCTTTCCGTTCATACATTTATCCCCTCATTCTTGATATGAAAATAGAGTGGCCACTCGGTATCCTCAAGTTCTTCCCGTGACAAAGGTTTCACAGAGATTAGCTCACCACTCTCTAACTCTAAATCGTAGAGGAAGTCATAAATTCTGTCTATCTCTTTGCTCTTATTGACCTTACTCTTTAAAACCAGCGCAATATCTATATCTGAATCTTCATCTGCAATACCCTTTGCAAATGAGCCATAAAGAATTATTGCCTCAACATCTTCCTTGTATTTTTCTATGATCAGTTGCTTGGTTTTCTCTAAGATTGGTCTAATTTCTTCTATTGTTCTTTTACGCTTCATATTTCACCCTGACTCTTCCGGTTAGTAGGTCTTGCATCAATCCTTTCTTCAACTGCTCAAGCTTCTCTTTTTTCTTTCGTCCTGCTTCTATCTTTTCATCCACCGCAGAGAGAATCTCTGCAATCTTTTGCTGCTCAGGGAGTGGGGGAAGAGGAAGTTTGAGATTTTGCAAGTCATTTCTCAAAACGCCTTTGATAGTACTACCTTGTGTCCAAGACTTCATAGTATTTTCAAAATATAGTAAAGTCCAATAAAGATACTCAAAATTGACTTTATCCTTGTCTACTACCACCCCTGTCAAATCTTGACTAATCGCTATATCAATTTTATTTATGGCAACTCTTCCGATACATACCCTTGTGGCAACTAAGATATTTTTCCCTGGCACAAGATTTGTAGCACTATTTTTAAAGCCTTCTTCCGAAATATACTTTTCGCCCCAATCAACAAAACGTCCTTTTATATGTGCACTTCTCATCCAAGGTATTTTGCCATTCCAATATTCTGGTTTAGATGTTGATGGTGTCCCACCACTAATAAATTTCTTCGCCACACTTCCCAACCTTACAACTTCCCACTCTTCTGGTATTTTGCCGATTTCTGTTTGTTTAAATTTTGTGTGTCCAATACCTCTGGTTAGGAGCTGTTGCATTAACCCTTTCTTTAGGGCTTGGGTTTTGGTAATAATTTCGGCTGTTTTTTTGATAGCGGAATCAACAGTACTCAAAACTTCCGCAATCCTTTGCTGTTCAGGAAGCGGGGGGAGGGGAAGCTTGAGTGATGTAAAAATAGATTTACTGATATGTGGAATTGATGTCCCAGTAGTTGTAGAATTAAACAATTTGAATTTTGTCTTTAAAAAGTAAAAAAGGTATTTTTTATCTAGATTGTTCTGCCGAGGATCTATTTTTACCATTGTAGATGCAAGTACACCACAAAAGCCAGTAAATACATCGCCTGAAAAAGACCCATCCCAAATAAAGATAATATCATTGGATTTTACTTTTATAACATCTTCATCTATTTCGCACCATAAATTAAAAACACCTGTTCTCATACTTTCCGCAGTCAGGTATGGCTCGAAGCTCTTTTCATGTTTTTCTAGAATTATATTGGGTTTCCTTCCTTTAGAATAATTAACGACCTCCCCCAACCTCACCATTTCCCACTCTTCTGGTATTTTGCCGATTTCTGTTTGTTTATATCCTGGCTTCATCTTATTAGCCCTTTCTCTATTAAACTTACATAATCGCCTTTATTCCTACCAATTATGATATGGTCTAAGACCTTTATGTCTACAAGATTACATGCTTCTATTATCTGCTTTGTGGTCTCAACATCATCCTTAGATGGCTCTGCCTCACCTGATGGATGGTTATGAACTAAGATTATGCTGGAGGCGGATTTCATCGTTGCCTCCTTTATTATCTCTTTTGGATCAACCACACTTGCCGTCAAACTACCTTTGCTTATCTCTATATTACCAATCACCTTATTCCTCGTATCCAGTAAGATGATATTGAAGAACTCCTTCCTCTCATCCCTCAGATAAGGTCCATAGTAATCTGAGACATACATAATCACATCTTCTGGGCTCTTTATTTTCTTTTTTCTCTCCGCCTCTTCCCTATAGAACCTCTTCCCCAATTCTAATGCCGCTTTTATCTGCGTTGATTTTGCTTTACCTATACCTCTAATCGTACAGAGTTCTGATATTGTTGCAGAACCCACATTGCGTAGGGTTTTGAATCTATTCAGGATTTGTCTCCCTAACTCCTCTGCACTTACCCCTTCATCACCAGTCCTTAAGATTATTGCCAAAAGTTTTGACAAAGGTAGCCTCTCAGCACCGTATTTTATAAGCATCTCTCTTGGTCTTTCTTCTCTAATCCATTTCTTTATGGGTTGAGTTGTTCTTAATCCTGCTAATCTGCTTTGTATGATTTCTCTTACACTTTTGCAATCTTCTTTGTTCTTTAGGCTCAGTTTATCTATAATCTCTGCCTCTTGTTCAACCGATAGATGCACCTTTTTTGACTTCTTAAAGAACACTTTCCCTGTTTTGCTATACATTGGATAAATCCGATTAGCCACAAGAAACTCAATTACCTCTTCATCTCTCATATCCTAACTCCCTCAGGTATTTGTCAAGCTTTTCGTCAATCTTTGTACTTTCTTGTTCCAACATCTTCAATTCTCTCAATATTTCTGAAGCATCCACCTGCTCATCTTCACCAAAAACATCAACATACCGTGTAACACTAAGATTATAATCATTTTCCTTAATCTTATCACATGAAACAACCCTTGCATACCTCTCCACATCCTTAAATTCATAGTAGGTATTATAAATTCTTTCAATATCCTCGTCTCTTAATCGATTCATATTCTTCAGTTTTTCAAACTCATTGCCCGCATAAATGAATAAAACCTTGTCTTTTCTACTTTCGGGTTTCTGTTTGTTCAAAATAAGAATACATCCGGGTGCCCCTGTATTGTAAAATAGTTTTTCTGGCAGAGCAATGATACACTCCACCAAATCATCATCCACAACCTTTTTGCGTATTTTGCCTTCAGCTCCTCCTCGAAACAAAACCCCATTATCTAAAACTACCCCCATTCTTCCATCTGGTTTTAGACTCGTAAGCATGTGTTGAATCCAGCCCCAATCTGCTGAGGAATTTGGTGCTATGCCATAGATGAACCTGTTGAACCTATCGCTCTCCATTGCTTCCTTATATCCATCTTGGTTCCACATGGGATTAGCAAGTACCACATCAAATCTTTTAAGCCTTCCTTCTCCCTCTAAAAATATTGGATTAGCAAATGTATCTCCTTGTCGGATTTCTGCCTCCATATCATGGAGGATCACATTCATCTTAGCAATTGCCCAGGTTAGAACATTTATCTCTTGTCCATAAAGGAATAGTTTTCGTGGGTCTCTGTTTTTACTTTTGAGATGATAATGGGATTCTACAAGCATACCCCCTGAACCACAGGCAGGGTCGTAAATCTCATATCCTTCATCTGGGTTAAGGATTTTAACCATAGTCCGCACTACTTCCTTTGGGGTATAAAACTCTCCCCCTTTTTTACCTGCAGTATCTGCGAATTGTTTGATAAGATACTCGTATGCCTGTCCTAACACATCTGGTTCAACATTGCAGTTTCCCAATTTGATAGCACTGAAGTGCTCCATAAGTTTTACAATGCGGTCTTCTGTAAGTTTTTCTTTGTCGTTGAAATCGGTTCGGTTGAGTACTCCATCCAGCTCTGGATTTACCCTCGTTATATTATCCAAGGTTTTATTAATGGTTTCCCCAATATTGGCTCCTATTTTTCGTACATCATCCCATAGGCAACCTTCAGGGATGTTAAATCTATGAAACTTTTCTTTTGCAATCTCTTTATCCTTATATTTTTCAAGTGTTTCTTCGTACTCTTCCAGATACACATCGGAAAGTCTTTTATAAAACAGCAGAGTAAGGATGTAATTCTTGTATTCCGAAACCTCAATCGGTCCCCTTAAAATATCTGCTGCCCTCCAGAGATACTGCTCCAATTCTGGAAGAGTAATCTTTTCTTCAAAAAGTTTTTGCTGTGCCATCGAGTATCGAGTAGACACCTCCTTAATCTGTTGTGTGCCCCTCACAGAACCAAACATGTCCAATTAAGGCATTCGGCTCCTCTTGGTCTATAAAATTTAATCATAA
>DNCM01000026.1 GCA_003498085.1 bacterium | reverse complement strand
TGATTTAGAATACCTTACCATAGGTTTTCTTTTCACTACTGGATTAATCAAAAAGATAGAGGATATAAATAAAATCGAAATTAACCATGATAAAGAGTGGGTAGCATGTGTTAACTTAAAAAATTTAGACTCAATAAATGAATTATCTTACAAAAGATTATACCCTTCAGGTGGAGGTAGTGGAATTTTATTTAATAATAGCCATAGAGGCAAAATTACACAAGAATTCAAAATAGAATCAAAAAATATAAATTCATTGATGAATAAATTCCAGAAAAAATCAGAGATTTTTTTTAAAACAGGCGCTGTACATAGTGCTGCTATCGCTGATAAGCAAAATATTTTAATCTTCAAAGAAGACATTGGTAGACATAATGCCATTGATAAGGTAATAGGTTGTGGATTAAAACAAAATATATTGTTTGAAGATAAAATTATGCTAACTACTGGTAGAATTCCTTCAGAAGTTATCCTTAAAATCCAAACGTGTAGATTACCAGTTATAATATCTAAGGCTGCTCCAACTGATCAGGCAATTAAACTTGCCAATGATATAGGAATTACACTTGTAGGTTTTGCCAGAGGAAATGGGATGAATATTTATAGTTTAGAGGAACGGATAATAAAAAATGGGTAATTTAAAGATTTTATTGATAGTTTTAATTGTTTTTAGTTTAGGATGTGGGCCAAAGGTTGTAAAATTGGCAACTACCACCAGTCTTCAAGATACAGGTTTATTAGATTTGCTTATTGATGAGTTTCATAAAGAAAATTATTGTAAGATTCAAGCAATTGCAATAGGCTCAGGGCAAGCAATTCAATTGGGTAAACAAGGAGAGGTAGATATTTTGTTAGTGCATAGTCCTAGCGATGAAATAGAATTTATGAATCAAGGGTATGGAAGTAAAAGAACCACATTTATGCATAACAACTTTGTAATCTTAGGACCTCCAAATGACCCTGCTAAAGTCAAAGGGACAAAAAAACTAACAGATGCCTTTAGAAAAATAACAAATTCAAACGCACTATTTATCTCTCGAGCAGATAATTCAGGTACATACAAAAAGGAGAAGCAACTTTGGTCAAAAGCAGGAGTATTTCCTAAAAATTATATAGAAACAGGACAAGGTATGTCCCGTACCATATGGATAACTAATGAAAAAAGAGGTTATACATTGTCTGATAAGGCGACATATTCAGTTTTAAAAAAGACAACTGATTTAATAATTGTATATGAAAATGATGATGTTTTAATCAATCCATATAGCCTAATCTTGGTTAATAAAGATAAATCTCCAAAGGTTAATGACGAAGGTGCAGAGAAATTTATGAATTTTATACTTTCAAAAAAGGCAAAAGGCATCATTGAAAATTTTGGAAAGCAAGAACACAATCAACCTCTTTTCTCCTATGATTATCAATTATGAATTTTATTTTAGAAGGTTTTAAAAAAGGTATAATTTTAATTGGTGATAAAGAAGTTCTAAATATATTAGAACTTTCTTTATTTGTCTCTATCTTTGCATTATTTATCTCTGTGGTTATTGGTGTACCAATAGGAGGCATTGTTGCTTTAAAGAGAATGCCATTTAAAAAAATCATAATTGCCATTATAAATACGGGTATGGGGTTACCACCTGTAGTGGTAGGCTTGTTTGTGATGCTTTTTCTTACAAGAAATGGACCATTAGGCTTTTTAGAATGGTTATATACCCCTAAGGCAATGATCTTAGCTCAAGTTATTATTGCTACTCCAGTAATTACTGGATTATCACTTTCTGCTGTTCAAAGTGTTGATCCCAATGTATACCGCCAAATTTTAGCATTAGGGGCTACGGAATTACAGGCTTTTTTTCTATTGTTAAAAGAGATTAAACTCTCTATATTAGCAGCAATTATTGCTGGATTTGGAAGTATTATCTCCGAAGTAGGTGCAGTAATGATTGTTGGAGGGAATATAAAAGATCAGACTCGAGTATTAACCACAGGAATAGTCTCAGAAACACAAAAAGGAAATTTTGATGTTGCTATAGCCTTAGGGTTAATTTTACTTATGATGAGTTTTATTATTAATCTTGCGCTTACATTTATTCAACAACAAAAAAGATGATTAAAATAGAAAATCTATACTTTAATTTTTCGAATCATTTTAATCTTACCATAGAGAGGCTTGAAATAAAAGAGGGAGAAATATTTGTCATTATCGGCCCTAACGGGGCAGGCAAATCAACACTCCTAAATATCATTGCCTTATTTGAAAAGCCAAAATCGGGCAAAATAGAGATCCTTGGTAAGGAGCTATCAAAATTAAATAATCATGACAAATTAGAATTAAGACGAAAGATGGCTTTTATCTTTCCTATACCATATCTTTTAAGTGATACTGTTTATAATAATATTTACCTCCCTCTTAAATTAAGGAATATTCGAGATGATAATCAAGTAGATAAAATACTTAATTTTTTTAAAATAAAACACATAAACAATGATCATATCTCTCTTTCTCAAGGGGAAAAACAAAGGGTAATCTTAGCAAGGGCTTTTATAACAAATCCAAGATTAATTCTGCTTGATGAACCATTTTCAAATTTAGATAAACAATATAAAGAACCACTTATCTCTGATTTATATAAGATAATTAAAGAAAATAAAACTACAGTGATATTTGTTACTCAAAATCAGCAAGAGGCATTAGCTTTAGCTGATACCATAGCAGTGATGAAAGATGGTAAGATATTACAACAAGGCAACCCTGAGGAGATATTTACTAAACCAGCTTCAAAAGAAATAGCTGATTTTATAGGGATTGAAACTATTGTAGAAGGAATAATCATAAAAAAACAAGATAATCTTTGTTTTATTAAAGTCCAAGATAAAATCTTAGAGGCAATCTCTGAATATAATGAGGATGA
>DNCM01000071.1 GCA_003498085.1 bacterium | reverse complement strand
CTTATGGGTAGGTTACAGTTTTCCTTTCTTGACAAAAATTTTTTGGTTAGAGTAAAATAGAATTGTCCCTGGGATGTTTGACAGTCAAGGAAAATTATTGAGCCAGTACCCAACTAAAGGGGCCCAAGACTCTAGATATGTACTGGTGTCCTTCAGTTATGGAGGAGTGCAGGAAGTATTTAGGCTCGCTCCATCGTGTCAGTTAGGGTTCAATAAACCTTGACATCGGCATAACAGGGACTTTTCTAATGAGAAAGTTTGATTGGATACTTGTTTTTATTGTTATTGGATTATTAGGAATTGGCATCCTTGTTCTTTATAGCACAACCTATGAATGGAAAAATCCTTTTTGGAAAAAACAGCTAATCTGGATTGGAATTTCTCTCTTATGTCTTTTTGGTGTAAGTTTTGTTGATTATTCTATCCTTAAAAGATACAGTTTGGTTATCTACGTTATCTCTATTATACTTCTTTTTGCCGTTTTGTTTACGCCACCCGTTAGATCTTCCCATTCTTGGTTTAGGATAGGAGGTATATCAATTCAGCCATCTGAGTTTGCAAAACTTGCTATTATTATCTTTCTTTCTGAGTATCTAAAGGATAAGATAAAAAGGCTAAAAAGTCCCTTACAATTCATTCCTCCTTTCATTATCGTTTCAATTCCAGTGTTTCTTATCCTCCTTCAGCCTGATATAGGCTCAACCTTTGTTTTCTTTGTCATTTTTTTCGTTTTATTGTATCTTTGTGAGCCAGACAGGTTTATATTTAAGCTTTTACTTAGTTCTTTTTTATTGATTGGTTTTGGGACAATTATATTTTCATTTCTTAAGTTTAAAGGGATGAACCCGTGGTCTATTTTTACAACAATCTTTATTGGAGGCTGTATTCTCTTTGTTGTTACAGGTATATTAAGATATAAAAACAAAAAACTCTTAGTCATTATTCCCACGATAGTTTTTTCAATTTTTCTTTCTATAACCTGTGCATATTGTCTGAAGGAGTATCAGAGGATGAGATTAATCATCTTTCTGGACCCATACATTGACTCTTTTTTTACAGGGTATAATATTATCCAATCAAAAATTGCGGTTGGTTCAGGAGGTGTATATGGAAAGGGATTTTTAAAGGGAACACAAAGCCATCTTGGTTTTCTTCCGGAGAGGGCAACAGATTTCATTTTTTCTGTCTTTGCCGAGGAATTTGGTTTTATTGGGATTGCTGTTCTTGTCTTCTTGGTATTATCTCTCGTTTTAAGAGGTATCGCTATTTCACAAGCAACACTTGATCCATTCGCTACGCTCCTTGCCTGCGGCATCTCGGTAATGATTGGGGCAAGCTTTTTTGTGAATATGGGTATATGCATTGGAATCTTGCCAGTAACAGGGATTCCCCTTCCATTCATAAGTTATGGCGGGTCTTCCTTGTTTGTGAATACGGTATCTGTTGGAATCCTTGTCTCTATCAGAAGAGGTTCTTCTTATGGGTAAGATTCAAGAGCCAAAGAAGGCAAAGCTTGTTGTTGGAATGATCAGTCAAGACTACAGCCTTTTTGAGAAAGTAGATACTGCTCTTTCTGAAAAATTTGGAGAGATCGATATAAAATCTTGTATTTTCCCATTTGATTACACATCTTATTACAATGAAGAAATGGGGGAGGGTTTAAAGAGAAAGTTCGTAGCATTTAAAAGGCTCATTGACCAAGATGTCCTTCCTGAGATTAAACTCTGGACAAATGAATTTGAGGTCTTTTTTTCGTTAAACGGAAAAAGGAGGGTAAACATTGATCCAGGCTATATAACAGAAAGAAAGCTTGTTTTGGCAAGCACAAAAGATAGTTATCACAGGATATATCTTGGGAGAGGCATTTATGGAGAGATAACCCTTTATTTCCATAATGGTAAATTCTTAGATTTTCCTTGGACATATCCGGACTATAGGGAAGATAAGACAAAAGAATTTCTTATTGCAGCAAGAAAGATTTATCTTAAGGAAAGAAAAAAAGATTATGGAGGTTACCAAGGGATATGATTACAACATCAGGATGCGTAAATCTGTGTTCAAAAGAACCAATAATAACTATTGAGATGGTTGGAAAATCTTCTGTCAAATATGGAAATCTATCTGATATATTCTTAGGTATTCAAGGAGAAGGGCTTTGGGTTGGAAAAAGGCAATTATTCATTAGATTTTCAGGGTGCAATCTAAGGTGTAAATTCTGCGATACAAAGTATGCGCAAACTCCATCCAGAGAATGCCTTTTTTTTGGCGAGAGATTAAAAAATCCTATCAATGCATTATGGCTTAAAGAAAAGATAAAGGATATAAATTTCCATTCGATTAGTTTGACAGGTGGAGAACCACTTTTACAGATAGATTTTTTAAAAGAATTTCTTGTTCCAAAAGAATATATTGTCTATCTTGACACAAATGGAAGCCTACCATTTGAGTTTGAAAAAATAAAAGACTTAATCGACCTTGTTTGCATGGACATTAAACTTCCATCATCAACCAGACAAAGACCATTGTGGGATGAACACAAAAAGTTTCTTATTCAAGCAAAGGATATATTCGTAAAGATGGTAATTACAGAGGAAACAGAGGAAGACGATTTTTTGTATGGGGTAGAGGTAGTAAATGATATTTCTTCAAAAATACCATTAGTCCTTCAGTCAAGCAAAAAAGGGTTATTCGACAGACTATTTTATTTTCAAGAGAAGGCATTAAAAAAGCTTTCTGATGTAAGGATAGTTCCCCAAGTTCATAAGGTTTTTGGAATAAAATAGTTGTAACTGCTAATGTCAACTACCCATAGATAACCTTTCCACTTTCTTTTGCGGCGTTTATTATTAAGGAATTACCTTCTTCCCATTCTATATCTGAGTAATACATAAGGTCAAATGGTTTTTTGGTTCTTTTCACCAATTCCCAACCTATACCTGTTGTAAGTTCAACCTTTTCAAATATACTTTTTTCTCTAAAATCAGAAGAAACGATTATTAAATCAATGTCGCTATCATTTTTTTGTAATCCAGCTGCATAGGAGCCAAAAACAACTACTTTAGATATACTGAGTCCTCTCTGTTTAAATAGCTCTACTACAATTTCGCCTATTTTTGACTCTTCTTTTGTTTTAGCCATAATAATAACTCCTTTGTTTGGTTATATACTCCTTCTGTCAAATCTTTTTTATAGTCTCGCAAGAGCTTTTCTAATTCGTCTGGATAGCGGGTAGGAACACTTAAATTATTTAAGTTATCTATAAAATTTTGCAGATTTCCAGGAAGCTTGAGTCCATTTTTCTCGCAAAAATAGTTTAAATTGTGTATTTTAGGTGGATTTTCCTGATATTTTTCAGTATAAAGTCCCTTTAATGCTTTCTCAATGGATAAATGGCACATAAATACAGTGTAGATATATCTACCTGCTTTAAACATTGCTTTTGCTGTTTCTAGATCATAATCGGATTGTTTAAACCATTCATCAGGAGACTTCATAGTTTTATATATTTCGCTACCTTTAAGCCTGACTAATTTATGACGATGTAGATTATATCAAAAACCTTTCATAAAAGCTACTTTTTTATTGATTTTA
>DNCM01000165.1 GCA_003498085.1 bacterium | reverse complement strand
GGAGCTGGATTTCTTGAAGGAACACATACAATCGAAATAAAATCCGAAGATAAGGTTGGAAACACAGAAACAAGAACAAAGATTGTTGCAATAGACAACGCTTTTCCAACAATCATTGAAATTACCGACAATACAGGCGGAAAGATATTTTATAGGGACGAGGTAATCGTATTCCGCTTAAAGGCAGATGAGCCTATAGAAAAGGCAGAGATCATACTTAAAGATACGATAAGAATACAACTTGATGGAAAGGATAAACTATGGTATGGTTCATATACAATAAAGGATAAGGATTATGGAGCTTGGAGTGTCTCTGGCTCAATTGTAGATCTTGCTGGAAACCCTGGGATAAACAACGGTATTCAACTTAGAACCATAAGTGTTGATGGAAGAATGGATAATCCTATTACACTATCATACATTACAAGGATTGGAATACTTCCAGAAAAAGAAAATAGGCCAAAACTATCATATGAGATTGTATCATCATCAACAACAGTAAACTTAATTCTTAAATGGCCGGATGAATTTTTCAAACCCAAACAGAAGGTTAAAGTAAAGTCAGTTTCTGGTCATATTTGGGTTGTAGAAGTAGAAGAAAAGACTGTTGTTCTTGATAATAGTGTCCTTTGCTGTGGAGAGCCTATTTATGATTATAGAAATATATCCATAAAGGAAGCCTGGGCATTAAAGGGTGTTTTAAAAGAAGGTGACAGGCTCTATATCACCCTTTCTGCAGTAAAATCACAAAAGACAATTTCAGACTTTACAATTTCAACGAAGACAACAGAAAGTCTTGTTATTTCATCAGAAGATATAAGTGCAGAAAGTTATATCTTTGTTTTTGACAAAGAAAGAGTCTGGCTTGGTTCTGCAACAGAGAATGGCAAATTTACAATATCAAACAGAAATCTTTATTCTGGACCCTTTGTCTCTGACTATACAAAAATTGAAGGGCTAACTGTAGAGGATGTCTTATGGGCAACAGGTGGTAATGCAGTAGGTCAGATTGGGGCAATAGTAGGTGATATAACCCTTTATGACAATGGTATTTCTGAATATGATATTGCAGGAGATGGTATTTATTGGGGAACTTATATTGTTAAAAAAGAAAATACTACAAACAGTCCAATATACTGCCACTTTACATATAACAGAGAAAAGGCAAAAAATAGTCCATGGAAAGATGAAAGAATCACTATAAGCCTTGATGGGTCTCCACCTAGTATAGAAAATATCTTTATTGGCCCATCCCCATATAATCCTTATCTTGGGAATTTAAATATAAGATACGAACTTTCAGAGGATGCCCTTGTAACGATAAAAATCAGTAGGGCATTCGATTTAATAAAGACAATCAGGCCACCAGAGCCGAGAGCTGGCGGCAATATAAATATATGGGATGGAAAGGATGAGTATGGAGAAATAGTTTCCGATGGAAGGTATTATTGTATTATTATTGCAGAAGATAAAGCAGGAAATAAATCAGAGGAAAGGAGTGAGATAATAGTAAGCTATGTTATTATGAGAGTAAGAGATATTATAGTTTCATCTGGAAAAACAGATGAATCTCCTGAATCCCTTGATTTTCTCATAAAATTTACCGTATATCTAGAAACAGAGCCAGATAAAAAACCACCAACAGATAGACAACTTGAAAATCTTGGTTTTGATTTCAAGCAATACATAGACCATCTTAAGTTCCCATATTGCCTCCTTCACCTCGAACTGTTCAGTAAAACAGGAGAGGAAATAACACTTGAGAACTATCCAGATATGAGCTCGGGTCGGGATATAGATCCATGGTTGCGGGGTTCACCAAATTACAAAGAAGAAAATATAAGGAAGTGGGAGAAAATAAAGGGTGATGAAGACACAACAAATGATTATGGAAATCTTGTCCCATTCCTAAAGGATAAAAAAGGAAGATATTATTATGAATATGAATATGGTATAATAGACTGGAAACATCCACCAGATGTCTATATTGCAAGGACATCGGGAGAGCTTGTTAGTCTAGGATGGATAGAGAGCCCACCAGATTCAGGGCGTTGGCATGCAGAGCCCCGTTATGGGAAACATGGTAAACTTTATTCAAATGTTGTTGATACACCGTTTAAGATAAGGAAAGATAAAAAGGTATCTATGGATATTGATGCGCCGAGTATAACTACATTTCCAAAACAGGGTGATCGTAGGAACCCAGGCGATGTTTGGAAGGTATGGGCAAGGCTTGATGATCCATCAGGTATAGACCTCAATCGTTCAAAAATTGTGCTTTTTGGTAGTGACAATAATGAAATTCCTGGAGTTTTGACAAACAACGGAAAGGATACAATATACTTAAAACTTTCTAAACCACTAGATATACCAGGAGTTTACACTATAGAGGCAACAGCTATTGATAATTGGGAGAATAGCGGAAAATATCTAGTAACATTCACTATTTATGACAACCTTCCACCAATTATATCTAATCCAGAGCCAACTGGAACAGTAACTGCACCATGGAAGGGAACAATATCGGTAAATATTTCTGAGATAGGAAGGGGCGAGAGCAAGATAGACTGGGGAAGGTGCTCTATGTCTTTAGAAAAAGATGGAGTTCTTTACTCATTAACAGAATCTCATGAGAAAATAGGACCAAATACAGGTATATTAAGGGGAACACCTGTTTCGCCACTGATGGATTCAGGTACATATACTGTGAAGGTTATTGCATGCGACCTTAATGGAAATTTGACAGAGACTAGCTGGTCATTCGTCATTCCAGAAGAGATAAAGGTTGTTTTAGCTGTAAAGCCCTATCTTATCATTCCATTTGGTGCAAAGATTTTACCTGACATCCCTGTTTCAACAGATACAGTTTCTATAAGATTCATTCCCGATCCAGGTGGACATCCACAACATATGTTAATTGGTTCGGTTGCTACATTTTGCTATGATGGAAAAAGTCTTTACCAAAGATATTTTGATAAACCAGTAACTCTTATTCTTTATTACGATAAGCTTCCAGAAGGTGTCTCTTGGAAAAAACTTGCAATATTTGGAAGTGGAAGCTCTTGGTCAAAACTTGGTGGAGATGTTTACCCTTCAAAGATTATTCTTAAAATTCCTGAAAATACTCAAATGAAAAATATGTATGCCATAATGTATGATGAGTTAGATGCGCCAAAAATCTATCACACACGACCATCCGTTGCTTTGGTTGGCAAAGATATATTAATAATTGCAACAATAACAGATGCAAGTGGGCTTAAAGTAGGAAGCACAACACTTTATTATTACCCTATTGGTTCACCTACCTTACTAGCTATACCTATGGATTATAAGGATAATAACAGGTTTGAGGGCACAATTCCTGGACAAATTAAAAGTGGTAGGATAAGTTATTATATTACTGCTGTTGACAACAATGGAAATTGGGGGACATCTAGTTACGAATTAGATGTTGTTGAAACCGAAGAAACAAAGGTTGAGAAATCGGCTTATACCATTCCAAATCCAGCAAAAGGAAGGGTTCATTTTAGGCTCTATCTTACAGAAAGAGCAAAGGTTTTAATAAAGGTTTATACAATTACTGGAGAGCTTGTCTGGGATTGTGAAGAATCGTTTGATGAGGGCGGAGAAAAAATCATTGGTCCCTGGGGATGTACAAACAAGGATGGAGCAAAACTTGGGACAGGTCTTTATATCTACAAACTAACAGTAGAATATCCAAATAAAGTAGAAACAACAAAGAAGAAAATGGTAATAATCAAGCAATAAAGGAGGAATAGGATGAAAAAGCTAGTATTAGCAATGGCAATAATCCCTGCAATCCTCTTTGGAAAGGGAGGAGGTGAGGATACAGGGGAGTTTATGAAAATTGGCCAAGGTGTCAAGGCATCCGCCATGGGTGGAGCTGTTGTTGCATCTGTAGATGGTGCTGAGGCAACATACTGGAATCCAGCAGGGCTTGTAAATACTAAAAGAAGGGAATTATTGGGTATCTATACAAAGCACTTTGAAGATATAAAACTTGGGTTTATAGGTTATGCCCAACCATTTTCAAAAGATAGCGCAATAGGCATAAATGTAATATTTATGAATGCAGATGGTGGTGAAGAAGTAATTGGAGATAAAAATGGCCATCAGAAAACAGGGAAAACCCTCAATGTAGAATGTAGGTCTTTTACATTTTCATATGCAAAAAAACAGGAAAACCTATCTATTGGTTGTTCTATAAAGTCTATTCATCAGGACTATGCAGGATATAGGGGGAGTTCATTGGCATATGATATTGGAAGTACAATAGATATCTCTCCTATATTACTTGGTCTATGCATAAGCAACATTAGAGGAAAACAAAAAATAGACAATGTTGAAAATAAAGTTCCCTTTACCATCATGGCTGGTGTTGGTTATAAATATGGAGATATGTTGTTGTTTGAGATAGATGTGGAAAGAAGGAAGGGGAAAAAGAATATTCTTCATCTTGGATGTGAATATCATCTCCTTCCAAATATCGATATAAGGGGAGGATATGACTCTGCCTCTGGTTTTTCTTTCGGTTTTGGTACCCGTTCACAAGGAAGGGGTGTGTTTAAAAACATAATTGCCCAGATTGACTACGCCTGTCTTTACAACGATGAACTTGCTTTATCCCACCGATTTTCCTTGCTTACAAGGTTTTAATCGTTGAATTAGTGGAAGAGATAAAAGATCCTAAAAGGATGCAGGAAATTGCCGACAGTTTACGTAAAAAAGGCTTAATCGGCTTTGTTCCAACTATGGGTGCTCTGCATAAAGGACATCTTTCCTTAATAGAAAAGGCAAGAGAAGAGAATGATTTTGTTGTTGTTTCTATATTTGTTAATCCTCTGCAATTTGGAAGGGGAGAGGATTATGATAGATATCAAAGGTCATATAAAGATGATTATGCTTTATGCAAGTCTTGTGGCGTTGATTATCTATTTTATCCAGATGTAGAAAGGCTTTATCCAAAAAAAACAAAGACATTTGTCAGGATGCCCTCTTTGGAAAATGTCCTTTGTGGAAAGAAAAGAAAAGGTCATTTTAGAGGTGTCCTAACTGTTGTTGCAAAACTTTTTAATATTGTAAAGCCACACAATGCATATTTTGGAGAAAAAGATTTCCAGCAGGCTGTAATGATTAAAAATATGGTTTATGACCTAAACTTCGATATAGGCATCAAAACCCTTCCAACTATAAGGGAGAAAGATGGGCTTGCAATAAGCTCAAGGAATTCCTATCTGGCACCTATAGAAAGAAAAAAGGCACCGATTATTTATCGTACTTTAAAAGAGGGTAAAAAACTCATTGAAGGAGGAAAAGATCCGTCTTATGTGATTGATAAAATGAAAAAAATGATAGAAAAAAAAGGGTTTTTGATTGAATATATTGAGATTGTTGACCAGGAGACATTGAAAAAATTTAAAAAAGAAAAAAGTTTAATTGCTGTTTCTGTCCATATGGGAAAGACAAGATTGATCGATAATATAAAATTAATGGGGTAGGTGCCTTTCCTCTTCTTCCATAATAAAACCCAGTATTTCTTCCTTTGTCTTTTGGGTTTTAAGCCTTTCGCGGATATAATTATGTTTAAGGAGCCTAGATATTCTTGCTAAAATCTTTATCTGAGACATAGTTGCATCTTGAGGTACAATGACCATAAATACAAGATGGACAGGTTCTCCATCAATTGCATCAAAATCAATTCCATTTTTGAATCTTGCAAAGCCAACTATAACCTTTTTTGCACTTTTTGCCTTGGTATGTGGTATAGCTACACCCTGTCCAAGCCCTGTACTCATTATACTTTCTCTTGTCATAATGCCGTTTAGAACTTCCTCCTCATCAAAATCGTTCTTTTTCGCAAGGAGGGACACCATATTCTTTAGAATCTCATTTTTCTTTTTTGATTTAAGATCAACTATAAAACCACTTTCTGAAAGAAGTTCATATAATTTCATGCTAAGATAATAACATAGTTATCAGAAACATTGACAAATCCTTCTTGAACATCAAATATTTTATCATCAATCTTTATTTTCCCACTTTTAAGTGGAGAAAATAATGGTGTATGATTATTCAAAATACCCATACTTCCCAAAACCCCAGGAACAACTATTTTCTCTGCCTTTCCAGAAAATAATACCCCGTCCTTATCGACCAATTCAACCGTCATTTTTCTGCATCCATAATAGCCTCATCTATGGTGCCACACATATAGAATGCCTGTTCAGGGATATGATCAAGCTCACCATTAATTATCATCTTAAAACCCCTAACAGTCTCTTTTATTGGAACATACTTCCCTTTTCTTCCTGTAAACACCTCTGCAACAAAGAATGGTTGGGATAGAAATTTTTGAATCTTCCTTGCCCGCTCAACAATAAGCTTATCTTCTTCGCTTAACTCGTCCATTCCAAGAATGGCTATTATATCCTTTAAGTCTTTATACCTTTGAAGAATCTGCTGGACACCCCTTGCAACTTGATAATGTTCGATCCCAACAATATCTGGTGTTAAAATCCTTGATGTAGAATCTAATGGATCAACTGCAGGATATATTCCAAGTTCTGCTATTTGGCGAGATAAAACAATGCTTGCATCAAGATGTGTAAAAGTTGTTGCAGGTGCTGGATCTGTAAGGTCATCTGCAGGAACATAGATTGCCTGAACTGATGTTATTGAACCCTTTTTCGTCGATGTAATTCTTTCCTGCAATGCGCCCATATCTGTTGCTAGTGTTGACTGGTAGCCAACAGCGGATGGAATCCTTCCTAAAAGTGCTGAAACCTCACTTCCTGCTTGAATAAACCTAAAGATATTGTCAATGAATAATAGAACATCCATGTTCTCTACATCTCTAAAGTATTCTGCAACTGTCAGTGCAGAAAGACCAACCCTGAATCTTGCGCCAGGAGCCTCTTGCATCTGGCCATAAACAAGGCTAGTCTTATTGATTACCCCTGATTTTTTCATCTCAAGCCAAAGATCATTTCCCTCTCTTGTTCTTTCTCCAACACCACCGAATACAGATACACCACCATGCTCCTCTGCAACATTTCTAATCAACTCCATTACGAGAACCGTCTTTCCAACACCAGCACCACCAAAAAGCCCTGCTTTTCCACCCTTTGCCAGAGGTGTTAAAAGGTCAATGGACTTAAGACCCGTCTCAAACATCTCCTTTACTACCTCTTGTTCAGAAAAGGCAGGTGGAGTTTTATGTATTGGATGATACTCATTTGCAGAAACAGGACCCATCTCATCTATAGGCTCTCCAAGTGGACCAATCATCCTTCCTATCGTTTCTTTTCCAACAGGAACCTTTATAGGGCCTCCTGTATCTATTGCTTTCATTCCCCTTATAAGTCCATCTGTTGAACCCATGGATATCGTTCTCACAGTATTATCGCCAAGATGCTGTGCTACTTCAACGGTTAGAATGCTATCTTTTTTTTCGATATGAAGGCTGTTATAGATTGAAGGAAGAGGGCCCTCTTCAAAAATAACATCTACAACCGCACCTAAAACCTGTTTTACTTTACCTATAGCCATAATGAAAAAAATTATAAGAATAAAAGATACTTATGTCAATATTTCTGCCTAATCTTTTTTTCTATCCTTTCCTTATCAGAAGAATACTTAATTGCCTCCATATAAAATCTATCTGCCTCATCAAAAAAGCCCTTATGGAAATAGACATCACCTACATGTTCTAAAATTTCCCAGTTTTCTCTGTCAAGACCCAATGCTTTTAATAATTCCTTTAATCCTTCATCGATCATTCCAAGTCTAAAATAGCACCAGCCTAAGGAGTCAATATATGCAGGGTTATCTGGGTCTAACATTAATGCTTTTTCAATCAAACTAAGTGCCCTCTTTAGGTTTTTATTGGAATCTGCCCATGTATAGCCAATATAGTTATAGGCTGGCGCATTCCTAGGATTTAACCTTATTGCCTTATAGAGATAGCTTATTGCTTTACTTTTATCTCCCATTCTATCGTAGCAGATAGCAAGATGGAAATATAAATAATCATCGTCAGGGTTTTTCTTAATAAGCTTTTTAAAAATCTCCTTTGCTAAATCGGGTTTTTTTTCTTGCAAAAATATTCCTTTTAGTACCAATAGATCATGGTCATCTCCAAATTTTGAAAGACCTTCATCTACTAAGCTTAATCCTTCCTCATCTCTTTCTTTCCTTAAAAGCATCCAACCAAGCCTGACAAAAGCTTCTTTTATCTCTCCATCCTTCGCAATTTTGTAATGCTTCTCTGCAAGTTCATCGTCTTCGTTTTTTTCGAGGCTTATCCCAAACAGAAGGTGAGAGTGAGGGCTTTGATCTTTTTCTACAAGGATATTTGAAAGATCTAGTGCAAGTGGAAAGTTTCTTTCAAAGAGTGAAATGATGATAAGCCTTTTATAGACATATATATTTTCTGGGTTTATTGCAAGGAGTGCTCCGCAGGCTATTTTTTCCTCAATTATTCTTCCTTCATTTTTATACATTAAGGCAAGAGTCGATAAAATAGGCTCTTTATTTGGAGAAACCAATAAAAGCCTTTTGTATGTTGATATGGCATGTTCTCTTTCTTTTGCAAACAGATATGCCTCTCCCAAACCATGAAGAAGTCCTATATCATCTTGTTTTAATTTTAGTCCTTCATTATAAGCTTCTATTGCAGTTTTGTATCTTTTTTGTTTTATGTATATCCTTCCTATTTCCTGCCAAAGACTGGGAGAAGGGTCTTTTTTTGCAATAGAAAGAAGAAGGGAAAGGGCTTTTTCATTCTCATTCTTATAGAGATAAACATGAGCAAGACTTCTCTTTATTTCTATTGATTCTGGATCCTTTGAAAGGGCTGTTTTGTATTCAGAAATAGCTAATTCAAATTGCTTATTTTTTTCATATGCTTTTCCCTTAAGATAATTAGTGATTGGGGGCGAAGTATCTTTTACAACGAGAAATGGAAGAATAAGTAGCCATTTCATATATAAATTATAAAGCATATAGTAGATACCTGTAAAGTTTTTATTTTTTTAAGAGAAAGTTTTTATTTATTGTGATTTGCCTCTTGGTTTTTTGCAGGAAAATTCACCTTCTAGGCAGGGACCAGTAATACAGGGAGGACCTGCATTGTTGAAAATGTTTGGTGCTACATCTTTTACCAAAGAGAGCATATTTTCTGCCAATTGCCCTATCTCCCATTGAGCACGGTTACAGCATCTTAATCTAAAGAAGTGCAGAAGTTCCCTTGCATTCATCGTCATAATGAACTTCGTTGCGAATGCCTGTGGTAAAATATACCTTGCATCCTCCTTTGGGACACCATCATTAACGAGACTATGATAAAACCTGACGATCTCCTCTACTTTCTTTGAAAAAGCATCTTTGTCCTTTATTGTCTCAGGGATTATATACTCTGGCCTATCAAAAAAGACATATCTTTGAGATTGTTGGGAATAGCTTGCAATTCTATGTCTTACCAATTGATGTGAACACGCTCTTGATATCCCAGATATAGAAAATGTAAAGCTTATATGCTCAAATGGTGATATATGTCCCATTTTTAATAGCTTGTCAATAAAATATTTTCTTTTTTCTTTTGGCGGGCTTTTATCCTCTTTTGAATAACAAAGACTTGCTGCTCTCGCAACAATGGCCTCGCAATCAGGAGTATAGGCAATAAGCTTAATCCTCAAGCTTTATTTCCTCCAGGTTATGGAGAACACCACCATATGCAGTTGGGTGGATATTTTTAAGCCTATTTTTGACGGCATATAAAGCTGATGGGTTTACTGTATAGATAAGAGGAAGGTTTTTAGAAACTAATAATTGCCATTTATCGTAAAGTATCTTTCTTTTGTTTTCATCAAGTTCTTGTACCCCTTTATTGAATATTTCATCGACCTCTTTTTCCCAAGATGTAAGGTGTTTTTCCCAAATTGCTTTTTGTTTTTCATCTTGAGGCATAGAGTTGAATATATGCAGTTGTCCTGTTGATTCCCAGACATTTTTTCCAAAATGTGGTTCAATCCCACCCGTAAGTCCAATTAGGGCACAATCCCAGTTTCTTGACGATGTGAGCATCTCAACAAGCTTGTTGAAATCTATTGGAGCAAAAGTAACATCAAGACCAATATCCCTTAAATCCTTTGCAATGATTGCACCAATATCTTTTCTCTGGGTATTCTCTGCATTCGTTATGAGGGTAAATTTTATAGGATTCCCTCTTCTATCTTCCCTTATTCCATCGCCATCTCTATCTTTAAATCCAATTTGGTCTAATATCATCCTTGCCTTTCTAAGGTTGTATCCATATTTTATAACATCTGGATTATAGAAAAATCCAGCCGCTTCTTCCATTGCAGAATCTTGAGGAAATCCAAAACTAAACATTACATTGTTTATAATCGTTTGCTTATCTATACAATGGGCAACCGCTTTTCTAAATGATAGATTTAAAAACCATGAAAACTTTGGTTCTTTGCAATATATTGGACTTTGATTAAATACAAGGAATGTTGTTCCAAATGCAGGACCACAGTTGTATAATGTATAATTCCCTTCTTCTTGTTTCTCATAAAGCCCTTGCCAATCCTTTCCCATCACAGACAGGGTATCAATCTCACCTGCCTTAAAGCTTGCAAGCTGTGCTTCTCTGTCAGGGACAATGAGCATGACTATTTTTTCGATGTATGGAAGTTTATTTCCATCTTTATCAATCTTCCAATAGTTTGGATTTTTTATATAGACTATCCTTTCTCCTACCCTATATTCTGTCATCATAAATGGTCCTGTTCCTATAAGCTTTCTTGGTGATGTATCAACACCCCAGGTTGATGTAAATTCTTTCTTTAAAACAGATTCCTCAAGGATATGTTTTGGCAATATAGCAGAGCCAACCTGTCTTAAAAATGGAGCAAATGGCTTTGGCAGGATAAACTCAACGGTCCAGGTTCCAAGTTTTTTAACAATGAATTTTTTTCCATCAACAGTCATAATATCCCTAGTAGATGTCGGAATATCATCGTTATAGATTAAGCTATTGTATGTAAATAAAACATCGTCTGCTGTAAATGGGACCCCGTCAAACCAAAAGACATCATCCCTTAAATTAAATATCCATCTCTTTCCATCTCTGCTTATTCTCCAGGATTTTGCAAGGCAAGGCTTTACTTTTGTTGTTACACCATCTGTCTCTATCAGACCCTCAAACAAAAATGAGAGGACATCAGTTGTTGATGTTTCGTTTGAAATTATAAGGTTAAAGGATTTTGGATCAGATGTTGTTGAAATAAAAAGGGCATTTTTCTTCGTTGCTACTCTTTCCTTCTGTTTCTTCTTAATCCTCTTCGGATGGATGTCAGAAGCAATAAGCAAAATAAGAAGGACTAATAGAATTTTTTTCATCTTATGGTTGTGGTGCTGGGGATTCTTGGGGTTGGACAATTCCTGGTCTTTCACCTTTTGGGGCACCCTTCATTTTGATCAAGGATGTTGGTCCCATCCTAACAAGCAATATAGAAAGGATCATGAACAAAGCCCCTAAGACAACGGTTGCCTTCGTTATAATATCCATCCTTCTTGTCCCAAATATACTTTCAACTGTTGCTCCACCAAATGCAGCTGCAATACCTCCACCCCTTCCTGTCTGAAGGAGGATAATAAAGACCAAAAGAATAGCAATAGTAATATAAAGAAATGTAAAAAATATAATTAACATATCTAAATTTTATTAAATCTTACTATTTTTGTCAATTTTTAAACATCAAAAATAACCATTGTTTCCCAATCTTTTTTTCTCTTTTCAACTTTTATATTAAAATAGGTCACGGTCTTTATTTCCATTCTTAATCTGTGGGATTTGTTCAGTTTTTCACCAAAAGCTACTGTATGTACCCTGCCTTTTTTGATCTTTGTTTCAAATTCTCTTAGGAGAAGCCCATCTTTTGTAAAGCAATAGAGGAGCTCGGAGAGATAATTTACAAGGAGCTCTTCGTTATTCCTCCCTTTTGCAAAGACCTCTTTTTTTTCAATAGTCCTAACATTCGATAGATCTGCCAGAATAGAAAACATTCCATAGCTTGTGTTTGAAAATGCCTCTTCTTTTGTCCTTCCGTATGCAACAATACCAATGTCTGCTGTATGTTCAATAAACTTAAACTTTAGCCTGTCCAAGATTTCATCAACCCGACTATCTAAGGAAGACCTCTCTTCGTTATTATCAATTATAAAATCAACATAGGGCCTTCTTTCTTCATCCTTTGGTTGAAACTTAATCCTCCTTTCTACATCAGATATCTTCCAACCTATTTTTTTCAGCCTTTCTAATATTATCTTTTTCTTACATACAACGAGTATCCTTTTTTCAACAAGCTTATTTAGACCTGTTTCAAGCAATAACGGTGCAACAACAAGAATTTTTTCTTTTTTCTCTTTTATTATCTTTCTTATTTTTCTTATAAGATGTGGATGGAGAATACTTTCAAGCTTCTTAAGCTTTTTTTTGTCTCTAAAGACTATATCGGCAAGGTTTTTTCTATTGCTTGTTCCAAATATTTTTTCTATTTTTTCTTTATTTTCTTTTAAGATAGAATGGCAAATACTATCTGCATCAACGATAAAAAATCCTTTTTTCTCAAATATTTTTGAAACAGTTGTCTTTCCTACTCCAATCTTTCCAGTAAGCCCAAGAACCATAAATTTAAATATACAAATCAAGTTTGAGATGAAACTCTACCTTCTATAGGTGAATATTTACCTATCATACAGATTTTCATATTTTTTAACTTACACTCCAATCTGCTCCTTTATGAATTTACTAATATGAACTGCAGTATCGATGGCTTCCTTAGCTTGCTCTTTAGTTACTATTGGATAATGAGAGGGGTATTTCAAAGGAGTATAATAACGATTTAATTTTCTACACCCTTCTTCTTGATTTTTGAAATCTGTTGGATTCGTTGAAAGTCTTGCACACTCGTTTAATAATGCAACTAAATCATGGATCCTTTCTGGTTTTACGCCGCAAGAAACTATATAGGCTTTAAGGTATTTTTCTACTGCATCATGGGATAAGATACACATTTGAGAATAAAAGTCATCAAATTCTTCAAAACTTGCTTTGGCAAAGTTTAGGTCACTATTAGCTTTATTAAGCCACTCAATAGCTATTTCTCTATATTCATCTTTCATAAAGAACCTTTCCTTTCTCAAGTATCTCCTTCACAAAGAAATCATTCATCCTTATCCGCTCTTCAATTTCTTCTGGGGTATATACTAATAATTCAACAGGGATACTATGGTCAATGAAGCAATCTACTTTTTCTATTCTTTTCCAAGGATTTTCTTTTGTCTCTTTAATCACTATAAGATCAATATCACTTTCTCTACTTGGTTTCCCATCAGCTAAAGAACCAAATAGGATAATTTTGTTTGGATTGTAGTTAAGTTTTATGTTTTGGACAATTCTTTTCAACTCTTTCTCAAGAAGTATCTTGTATTCATCATTAACTTTTAAATTTTTCTCCATTTTTATTTAAACCCTACATTAATTTCCTGCTATATCTATAGTAGTCGTTTGTCCACTTCCTTAGAGTTTTTGTCTTTTCATAAAAGAACCTTATCACTTCGCGATCCATTTCAAAATTCATAGCATCACAAAATTCTCTTTCTATTGATTTCTGAGTACTTTGCTTCATTGATATTTATATTTTTTATACTTTCTACATATACCGAAATTTTATTATACCAAATTCAGAATATATCGGCAATAAAAATGGTTCCAGATGGGGAATATATAACTTAACCACTCAAGATATAAAAGCCAGCAACTTCTCATTATTTCAAATTATTTGGAATGAATAAAGGAATAAAGGATAATCTGTCCAAATTATTTAATTAAGGAAGGAGTTTTGCAAATTCTTCTTCGTTCTTTATCTTGAGGGAGACAACAAGAAAAAGGCACTGAACCCTACCTTTTAATCTTTGTTTATCTTTTAAAGTCGAAACGATAATGTCAAAATCTTTTGCTTTTTCTTTTATTTTTTTTATATCTTTCTTACGAAAAAAATGGTGGTCTGGGAATTTCATTGGAAAGACATAGGAACCAAGTTCTTTCAAAGTTTCCTCAAAGGAAAAAGGATCTCCTATCCCCGATACTGCAAAAACTTTCTTTCCAGAAAGAATTGATAGGGGATATATATTTCCACTATCATCTATCAAATTTTCAGGTTCATAATAAGCCTCAAATATCGGCGATTTTTTGTTGTATTCCCTTATTTTTTCAATGAGCGTTTTATCTGGCGGCTTCTTTGTTACAATTATTACATCCGCCCTCTTTATTCCAGAGATAGGTTCTCTTAAAATGCCACAGGGCAAAAGATGGTAGTTTCCAAATGGATTTGTCCCATTTATGAGCAGAATATTCAAATCATAATAAAGTCCATAATACTGAAAGCCATCATCCAAGATTACTGTATCTGCTCCAAATTCATCTATTGCAAATTGGGCTGTTTTTTTCCTATTTTTTCCAACGATTATAGGAAAGGAGCATCTATTTGCTATCATCAATGCCTCATCTCCGGCATCTTCCATATCTTTATTAACGATAGCCATTCTGTTTTCATACTTTCCTTTATATCCGCGGGTTAAAATGCAAATCTTTCTATGTAGAAGCATATTTGCAACCTTTAGAACATACTCTGTCTTTCCAGTCCCACCAGTTGTGATATTTCCAATGGAGATAACAAAACAAGGAAGTTTTTTCGGTCTGCTCAGTCTTTGATGGAGAAATACCCCGACCTTGTACAATCCTTCAATGGGATATAGAACCATAGAGAACCTACTCGTCATTTTTAATATGATATCACTATTCTTTTTCTATGTCAAAGCAACTATAATTTTGAACCCAAGATGGGTATAGACATATCCTTCTGAAGAAAGAAGAAAAAGAAAATTATTGACAGAAATTCTAATTTTTATTTAAAATCCATCGTATGATAATCTATCCAGCAGTAGATATAAGGGAGGGGAGGGTCGTTAGGCTTACACAGGGAAAGTTCGATGAGCAAAAGATATACTCTGAAGACCCCATAGAGGTTGCATTAGGATGGAAGGAGGAGGGAGCAAAGGCACTACATGTTGTAGATCTTGATGGGGCATTTTTTGGAAAGCCACAAAATCTTGATATAGTTGAGAAAATATGTTCAACTGTAAAAATCCCTGTTCAGTTTGGAGGGGGAATAAGGAACTTTGAAATCCTTGAAAAAATTATGGATATTGGAATTTCATTTCCTGTCCTTGGAACATCTGCAATCCTCGATGAGCTTTTTTTGAGGAAGGCAATATTGAGGTTTGGGGAAAGAGTCCGTGTTGGTTTGGATGTAAAAGGGGAAAATATCGCAATCATGGGCTGGCAGAGGATAACCGATTATAAACCTGTTAGTATCATCAAAAAAATGGTAGAATTTGGCCTTTCCTATATTATCCTTACAGACATCGAAAGGGATGGAATGCTCTCTGGTCCAAACATCTCCCTTGCTGAGGAGATTCTAGAAAAGGTATCGATAAATGTAATTATAAGTGGTGGAATAAGCTCTCTTTCTGATGTAGTTTTTTTAAAGAGGCTTCCTATAGCTGGGATAATCATAGGAAAAGCATTGTATGAGAAAAAGATAAACTTCTCAGATGTTATGAAACTGGAGATGATGGATAGTGGATAGATTTGTAATCGAAGGTGGGAAGAGACTTGAAGGAGAAATTGAGGTATATGGTGCAAAGAATGCGATCCTTCCGATGATGGCAGGAAGCATCCTTGCAAAGGGGAAAACTATCATCCATAATGTCCCAGATATCAGTGATGTCTCTATCTTTCTTGGGATCCTTGAGCATCTTGGGGCAGATTGTATTTACGATAAAGAGACAAAAAAGTTAGAGCTAGATACAACGAATATCAATAAAACAGATGTTCCCTATGAACTTGTCTGCCAGATTAGGGCATCATTCTTGGTCTCTGCCCCACTCCTTGCAAGGCTTGGTCGTGCAAAGATCTCCTTCCCTGGTGGATGTAGCTTAGGGACAAGGAATATAGACTTCCATATCAAAGGTTTTAAAATGTTTTCTGCAGATGTCAATGGAGAAGGGGGGTATATAATTTTGCGAGCAGATAGATTGAGGGGAGCAGATATCTACCTCGACTATCCAACGCATACAGGGACAGAGAATATAATGATGGCAGGAGTTCTTGCAGAAGGAAAAACAATCATTGAAAATTGTGCAATGGAGCCAGAAATAGTTGATTTTGCAAAGTTTCTTAGAAAGATGGGTGCAAAGATAGGAGGAGAAGGAACCGGGACAATAACCATTGACGGAGTTGATTCTTTAAAACCTTGTGAATATTGGCCAATTCCAGATAGGATCGAGACAGGAACATTCATTATGGCGGGTGCAATCGCAAATGGAGGGGTTTTTGTAAAGAATGCAATTTATGAGCATCTTAAAGGACCAATAGCAAAGCTTCGCGATATGGGTATTTCAATAGAGAAAAAAGATAGTGGAATTTTAGTAGTTGGGCAAGATAGGCTTACATCAACAAATGTCATAACAGGTCC
>DNCM01000173.1 GCA_003498085.1 bacterium | reverse complement strand
TTTTCAATCGTTATGTCTGAATTATTGATATAGTGATAGGATAAATATAGTGCAGAAAAAATTTTTAAACCCCTGCAATATCAAAGCTTTAGCAAAAATAATGCGGAATGAGGGTTAAATACACTTTGAGGGTGGTAAGTTGGGCTATAGGATGGTTACGATGTACCTTCCGGGTACACTTTTCTTTATGGACTACACCGGAAAATAACCTCTTAGGCTCTTGTCAATTTTTCCATAGTCTATGAAATACTTTGCCAAAAGCCTCCTGAATTGCTTTGAATGGTTGAAATATTTTAGGTGGAGAAGTTCATGAAAAACTATATAATCGATCAAGTGCTCAGGCAACCCTATAAGTCTTAAGTTAAAGAAAAGATTTCCATCCCTTGTGCATTTACCCCACCTTTTCATATCTTTTGTAAATATTCTACAATAAGTTACACCCAACTCCCTAGCAAATATTTTAGCTTTCCATTTCACATAATTTAGGGTCTGGGTTGCCATGAAGTTTCTTATTGTCTCATTTTTCCCACTATGAGAATTTTCATACACAAATATGACCCTTTTATATAATCTTATTCCTTTGCAAGACCTCTTCACAGGATAAACTCTTACACTAAGTGGATTTCCTTTGTAAAGTATTCTATCACTATCAATAATTTTGGTCATATTAGAAAGTTCTCTAACCTTCCTTTCAAGCCACTGATATTTTTTGCTCAAAATACTATCAATATCCAATTTACTTTTATAAGGAAGGATTATTTCCAAATAAAAATTAGGCTTTAGCCTCAAATAGGCATGTTTGACATCTTTGGTTATTATATTGCAAGAAACTTTATGTCCACCTATTTCTAATATCTTCATACCCAGTGCTAACTCCCAAATCTCTTCAGATATTCGACAACTTTTTCTGACATCTTAAGAATTTGTTTTTTATCAATTTTTTGGAATTCACTCACGCATTCATCAAACACCATTTCCGTAACTTTAATAACAATCTTCTTTTTCTCCTGCCAGCGAGGGAATAAATTTGGTTTAATCTTATTTACAAGAGCTTTTGCAAATTTTGCACCTTCCTCATCCTCTATTTCTGGAAGATACCCTTTTAAAACTTCAAACACCGTGTGCTCCTCTTTTGAAAGATTCAGCCTTTTTGCTTTTTCTTCTATTTCGTTAATTTCCTGAATCAACCCTTTTAGTGGTTCTATAAGCGCCTCACCGGACAGTTCTTTCAAAATTCGTTCAAGCTTTTGACTTATAGTTTCATAAACAGGATTGGTTTCAATATTTATTCGAATGTGATAGGAGATTGCCTGTTTCATCTCCATAATCTTCTCTTCTTCACTATATCCCAGCTCATCAAGTCTCTTAAGATATGAGCTATCAATCTTAAAAACCGGAATCTCCCCTACACTCTTAACCAAAACCGCATCTCTAACAAGCATCTTTGTCTTCTCTTCATATTCATAAAGAGGCCTTTCCTCACGGCCTACGAATTTGTTGTAAGCCTCATTAACTCCTATAAGCCAACAATAATCATCTTTAAACTCAAGTACAAATAGATCTGGGGATATAGTCTCAAAGAGTCGTTTAAGTGAAGTCAGCCCCTCTTTGAATGATTTTAAAACCTCCTCATCCTCAAGGATTTTAATGGCTTTAAGTAGAGATTCCCTTGTATTATCCCTTTTTATATCTTTAAATATTGCAAGCACCTTGGAAATCAAATCTCTAAACTTGTCCTTTAATTCATCAAAATTAAACGCAACATCCTCAATATCTGCTTCCTCGAAATTTAATGCCTTCATAAGATTATCAAAAATCCCTATGTAATCAACGATGATTCCACCAAGTTTTTTCGGATATGGGCGATTTGTTCTTGATATTGCTTGAAGTAGTTTATAGTCCCTGAGAGGCTTATCAAGATACATCACCTGCTCAATGGGTGCATCAAACCCAGTAAGTAACATATCGGTAACTATAATGATTCTTGGATTCTCACCATTTTTTTGGAAATCAACTCTTGCAATCCTCAACTGTTCTTCCTTTGGAAGATGGTATTTTTGCAAAAGTGGGCTATCGTTTTGTGCTGGTGTATAGATAACCTTTGTCCATTCAGAGGGCAAATGTTTGTCCAATTCCTCTTTGTAAAGTGCACATGCTTCCCTATCAACACATGCCAGTTGTGCCTTAAATCCAATAGGCTCAACATAAGCTTTAAAATGTTCTGCAATGTCTTTTGCTACTTTTTGGATACGATCTTTTGACTTCAATACCTCTTTCAGGGTAACCGCTCTTTCCATCACTTTCTCTTGCTCTTCTTCTGTGAGACCTTGAGTGATGCTATAAAATTCTTTATTCAAAGTATCTTTGATATCTTTGTAAAACACAGGTCTAGCCAGATAGTATATGGGCACAGTTGACCCATCCAATATAGACTGCTTAATAGAGTATCTATCGAGGTATTTTTCTCCTGGTGGGCAAAATGTTCTGAATGTGCTTTTACCAATAGGTCCTTTATCAATCGGTGTGCCAGTAAACCCAAAAATTAGTGCATTGGGTAAAGCTTTTCTCATCGATGTAGCCAACAATCCATATTGGGTGCGATGTGCCTCATCTACAAGTACTATTATGTTCTCACGGATATTCATGATGTCTTCCAGTCCCTCAAACTTATGAACCGTAGTAATTATGACTTCCCTTGAATCCTTTGATATCTTTTTCTCAAGGTCTCTAATACTCTTTGCTTGGGTAGTGTATGGAAGTTCCACATTTTTGAATACTCCGGATAACTGGCTCTCAAGCTCTACTCTATCTACTACAACTAAAATAGTTGGATTTTTAAGTTTGGAAATCTTCTTTAGCTTCCATGCGGAAAACAGCATGGTTAATGTCTTACCTGACCCTTGGGTGTGCCATATCAATCCTGTCCTTTTTAAGTCTTTAGAGTCCATAGAGTCTGTGGAGTCTTTTGAGTCTAGAACTTTAGCTCTCCATTCTTTAGACTCTTGACTCTTTAGACTTTCCATGACTCTATTGATTATTTTATTCACTGCCTCAACCTGCTGATACCTTGCTATTTTTTTTCTAATTTCTTCTCGTTCCTTCTCAAAGACAATGAAATTTGCCACAAAGTCAATGAACTGCTCCCTCTTGAACAATCCTTTTATAGCTCCTTCTAAAGGGTCTTGGAAATTAGGATTTCGCCAGTAATGATAAGAATTCATATCAACCCAGTTGTATTTAAAGGCCATCCCATCTGTTGCACAGACAAATGCAAGATATTTAAAAATTTGGGGGACATCCCTATTATAGCGGAGGAGTTGTTTAATTGCTTCATTATAATCATAAGTACTAGTGGGGCTTTTAGCCTCTATAATCACAAGTGGGATACCGTTTACCATAAGTACGATATCAAACCGCACCCTATCATAACCCAAAAACTTAAACTGATTTGTTAGCACAAATTTGTTATTCTGGATATTATCATAGTCAATCAATCTGATTGTCTTTGATTTTTCATCCTGTCTTAAAACAATGCTCTTTTCACCTTTTAGCCAATCTAAAAATTCTCTGTTACCCGAGATATCGTTTGTAAGCCTCTCCAGTTTAGAGATGATTACTTCAACATCATCGTCAGTTCTAACGATTTCTGGATTGAGTCTTTTAATGGATTGTCTTATTACAATGGAATCAAAAGGCTCTTCTTCTGTTCGCGATAGGTCATAAGATGGAATATATACCCAACCCAATTCCTTTAGCCATTCTATGATTGGTCCCTCAACCACATTAAATTCAGTGTATGGCATCTTTACCCTCTTAAATAGTAATTATTCAGCCTTTAGTCAGTAGCTATTAGCTTTTGGTTTTAAATCTTCTTTAATTCGTTTTATAAGTCCTTGTAGCATTTTACTAATTTTAAAGCTAAT
>DNCM01000042.1 GCA_003498085.1 bacterium | reverse complement strand
CGAAAGTTGGGGAATTTGTGATTTGGTTTTGAAAAGGGTGTATTCATTTGCTATCCTTTCGAAATCAAAGATCGATAGGCTTTCTGGACGTAAAGATGAGTCTATATTTGCATTTTCTAATATAATCGAAGCATTCTTTTTTGTGATTAGAGAGGATAGCGAGTTTATAATTTTCCTTCTCCTTTGCGAAAATAACGTATCTACTATTTCAAAGAAAAAAGGATTTGGCCTAACAAGGGATTTTTTGTTTATATCAAGTCTAATGAGGCATGAAAAAGGCTTTGGCATTGGAAGAAACGAGCTTGGTGGAATTTTCATTACTATCTTTGGTTTTGTCCATATCTGGGTAACAACAGATAAGATTCCATATTCTTTGCCTTTTTGTGCAATTATCCTTTTTCCAACATCATATTGAATTGTAAGAATAATAAAAGAAAATATATGACTTTTTAAAAGAAGATGCATAATCGTGGATGTTGTTATATGGTATGGGATATTCCCAATGACCTTTGTTTTTTCTGGAAGAAAGGAAAGATCAAGCTTAAGGATATCTTCATTAATAACCTCTAAATTCTCTGGGGCGCCTTCCTCTATGATTTTGGCAAAATTAGGGTCTATCTCACAAGCTATAATTTTCTTCACAAGCGGTGCAATATACTTTGTAATAACTCCAATTCCAGAGCCTATCTCAAATACTGTATCATCGTTATTTGGCTGTAATTCATCGATTATTCTCTGAAAAACCCAGTTATCGATTAGGAAGTTTTGGGAAAGATCTTTTTTTGGTTTTATGTTGTATTTTTTAAGAATTGATGTTGTTTCTTCAAATAACATTCATCTATGGATGTATAATAGAAACCAGTTCCCTAATAGTTTTTACGAATCTTAAAGGCTGTGGCCTGCATATTTTATCTGCATCGATTACATAAATCCTGTTATTTTGGACAGCATTGATCTCAGGAAACCTTTTCCATCCCTCCTTTTCTTTTTCTTCGGATATCCCCATTGTTGTAATTATTATTATGTCCGGATTTTTGGCTACGACCTTTTCGACGCTATAGAGACCCGATTTAGTCTCTTCTACTATATTTACTCCACCTGCATATTCAATGAGTTCGTTAATAAACGAATCTTTTGTTGCAACCCATAAAGGGTTTGCTCCTATTTGAACAAGAACCTTTGGTTTTTCTTTTTCTTCTATTTTTTCTCTTATCTTAAAAATCTCATTTTCTATTCTTTTTATAATCCTTTCTGCCTTCCTTTCCTTCCCAACGATCTTCCCAAGTCTTATGAAGTTTTTGCATATTTGATGGAAATTCTCTGGATTTTCAAAAACTTCAACCCTTATCCCCAAATCCCTAACTCTCTCTAAAGTTTTCTTTGGTGTAAGTTGTATTGCAATAACCAAATCTGGCTCAAGGCTTAAGATCTTCTCTGTATTTATCTCAAGTATTGTCCCTATCTTTTCTTTTTTCTTTGCATCCTTTGGCATATTGCAGTATGTAGTATTTCCTATTACCCTATTCCCTACTCCCAAAATGTAAAGCTCTTCTGTTATGGATGGACCGAAGGAAATAATCCTCTGGGGATAATCCTTTGCGGATACAAAGGAAAATAAAACCAGTATGGCAATAAACTTCTTCATTTAGTACTCAACCCCTTTTCTTCCTTGTATTCCTTGCCTATATGGATGTTTTATCTCCTTTATTTCGCTTACATAGCCTGCTACTTCAATAAGCCTTTGTGTTGCACCACGTCCAGTAAGGACAAGCTCAAGTGCTTCTGGTTTTGAGTTTATCATATCAAGAACTTCTTCTTCTTTTAAAAACTTATCCTTTATGCTTATAAGAATTTCATCCATGATTAATAGATCATACCTTTCCCAAATTTTCTTGATGAAGCTTAATCCGTCAAGACATTCACGGCGGACATCGTTTATGTTTATATCTTTAAAAAAATGTGGATGTTTTTTTGCAAAGCCATAGATCTCAACGCCTAATTTTTCTAATGTCTTAAGCTCACCATATTCGAATTTTTCCGGTTCTTTGTGGAAATAAACCCAACATACCCTAAGAACATGGCCCACTGCTCTACAGACAAGACCACAGGCAGAACTTGTTTTCCCTTTACCTTCGCCTGTATAGACATGAACTAGTCCTTTTTCCATTATTAAATGACGCCTTATAAAATATATTTCGTTAAGTCTTGGTCTTCGATAATCTTTGAAAGCTTTTCCTTTATGTACTTCCTATCTATAACAACATTTTTTTCAGGGATATCCGGTGCTTTATACGATACATCCTCAAGGAGCTTTTCCATAATCGTATATAGCCTTCTTGCACCTATGTCATCTGTCTTTGTATTAACCTGTGATGTAATCTCTGCAATTTCATCTACTCCATCTTCTGTAAACTCAAGCTCAATTCCTTCTGTTTTAAGAAGTGCCTTATACTGGCGGATAAGGGCATTCTCTGGCTTTGTAAGGATAAGCTTAAGGTCTTCTTTATTTAAAGGTGAGAGTTCGACCCTTATTGGAAATCTCCCTTGAAGCTCAGGGATAAGGTCCGATGGTTTTGAAGAAGTAAATGTCCCTGCGGCTATGAATAATATATGATTTGTTTTTACGGGTCCATACCTTGTCATTACTGTTGAGCCTTCAACAATTGGAAGGAGGTCTCTTTGGACTCCTTCTCTTGAAATATCAGGGCCGTATGAGCTATTATTGCCTGTAATCTTATCAAGCTCATCTAGGAATATTATTCCTTCGTTCTCAACCTTTGAAACAGCCTCTCTGATAACTTTATCTTTATCGATGAGCTTTTCACACTCCTCTTGGAAAAGGATATCCCTTGCCTCACTAACGGTAACTTTTCTTTTCTTTTTCTTTCCAGGGAATATATTTCCTAATGTGTCAAATAATCCTTGATCGATCATGCTCTCCATCCCGGCTGTTGCAAAAACCTCAACCATTGGAAAAGCCTCTTTTGTCTCTATATCAACAAATCTTTTTTCCATCTTTCCTTCCCTAAGGATCTTTCTTAATTTTTCCTTTGTCTCATCCCTCGATGGACCCCTTAGATTTCCTGGAAGGAGCAGAGAAAGGAGTTTTTCCTCAACGAATTCTTCTGCTTTATCCCTAATGCTTTCTTGCTCCTTTGTCTTTATCGTATTCACTGTGAGACTTACAAGGTCTCTTATCATTGATTCTACATCTCTTCCAACATAGCCAACCTCTGTGAATTTTGTAGCCTCAACCTTTATGAATGGAAAGTTAGAGAGCATGGCAACCCTACGGGATATTTCTGTTTTTCCAACTCCTGTTGGTCCAATCATAAGAATATTTTTTGGACAGACCTCATCTTTAAGGTCATCTTGAAGCATATTCCTTCTGTATCTATTTCTTATTGCGATGGCGACAGCCTTCTTTGCTTCAGCCTGACCAACGATATACTTATCGAGCCATGAGACAATCTCTGTCGGTGTAAAATGCCTCATTTGCCTATCAGCTTCTTTATAGCCCAAAGGTTTGCAGAAGAAATACCCGCTTTTCTTCTTAGTCTCCTTTTTCTATTGGATGATTTTTTTGTAGCAAGGTGTCCTTTCCAGGCTTGATATCTCATTAGTTTTTTTGTTCCGCAAACCTTTATCCTTTTTTTCATTCCCCTATGCGATTTTAGCTTTTGCATTTTATCTTATCAAGTAATTTTTTTGAGGCATTCTGCTCTGCCTCTTTCTTGTTGCCTCCTTTAGCTTTTTCTGTCATTCCACAAACATTAGCTTCAACAGTAAATGTTGGCTTATGGTCTTTTCCCACTTGCTCAATAAGCCTATAACTTGGAATTATTCCGAATTTCTTCTGGGTAAGTTCCTGAAGGTCCGATTTATAATCACAAACAATAAACTCTTGACTATTGAGATAATTTATTATGAAATCCCTCGCAGTATTCATTCCACAATCAATAAATATTGCACCAATTACTGCCTCTAGTGCCTCAGAAAGTATTGATTGCTTTTTTCTTCCACCAGTTGCAGACTCACCCGAACTTAAAAAAATAAACCTTCCAATATCTATTTTTTTTGCAAAGGAAAACAATAATTTTCTACCAACCAGCTCTGATTTTAGCTTTGTAAGATCTCCTTCCGAATAATTTGGAAATTTATTGAATAGATATTCTGCTGTTACCATACCCAAAATAGCATCCCCTAAAAAACAAAGCCTTTCATTGTTTTCTTGTGAGTATGAAGAATGGGTAAGTGCCTTCCTTAGCAAACTAGTATCGGAAAAAGAGACCCCTAGTTTTTCTTGAAAAAGATTAAGCATTTTCTCTGTTTTAACCATATCTTTTAAATACAATGCTTGCATTATGACCACCAAAGCCAAAGGAATTAGAGAGAACTGTGTTTATTTTCATCTCTCTTGCCTTATTTGGTGTATAGTCCAGGTCACATTCTAGGTCAGGATATTCGTAGTTTATAGTTGGTGGAATAATTGATTCTTTTATACTTAGAGCGCTTGCAATTGCCTCAACACCACCTGCTGCACCAAGTAAATGTCCAATCATCGATTTATTTGCAGTGATGGAAATTTTATAAGCATAGTCTTTAAATATATTCTTTATAGCAAGGGTCTCTACTTTGTCATTTAGTTTTGTAGATGTCCCATGGGCATTTATACAGTCTATTTTATCAGCAGGGATTTTTGCTGAAGATAATGCGTTCTCCATACATAATCTTGCTCCTTCTCCATCTTCGGGTGGTGCTGTAATGTGATATGCGTCACAACTTGTTCCATAACCTACAATTTCACAGTAGATATTTGCACCCCTTTTTTTCGCACGACTCTCTTCTTCAAGAACAAGGATTCCGGCACCGTCACCCATAACAAAACCATCCCTTTCTTTATCAAATGGCCTAGATGCTTTTTGAGCTTCTTGATTTCTATAGGATAAAGCTCTTGCCGCACAAAATCCGGCCAAGCCAAGCGGTGTAATCGCAGATTCTGTCCCACCGCAAATCATTATTTCTGCATACCCCTCCTTAATCATCCTAAATCCCTCGCCAATTGTGTGTGTTGATGTTGCACAAGCAGTTGTAATGGCATAGTTTGGACCCATAAAACCAAAATGGATTGAAATAATTCCGGATGCCATATTTATAATCATCATTGGAATGAGAAATGGAGAGATACGAGAAGGGCCATTGTTAAGAAGAATTTTGTGTTCCCTTTCTATGACATGGATTCCTCCAATTCCAGAACCAATAAGTACCCCAATTTTTTTTAAATCCTCCTTGTTTATCTCAAGGCCAGAGTCTTCTATTGCTTCATAGCTTGCAACAAGAGCATATTGTATGAATGATGAATATCTTCTCATCTCTTTTGGGGAAAGGTATTTTTCAGGACAAAAATTTTTTATCTCACCACCAATTCTTGTTGAGTATCCTGTTGTATCAAAACTCTTTATCTCATCTATTCCAGATTTTCCCGAGACTAGGTTGTTCCAAAATTCATCCTTTGTATTTCCTATTGGGCTTATAACACCAAGCCCTGTTATCACAACCTTTCTCACTTACCTGTTTTTTCTTGGACGTATCTTACTGCATCACCAACCGTCCTTATTTTCTCTGCATCCTCATCTGGAATCTCAATACCAAATTCCTCTTCTAATGCCATCACAAGTTCAACTGTGTCAAGAGAGTCCGTTCCAAGATCATCAATAAAAGATGCTTCCATAGTGACTTGGGACTCACTTACACCAAGCTGCTCTACGACTATTTTTTTTACCATTTCATAAACCTCGTTCATATCTTCACCCCCAAGTTTAATTTTAAAAAAATAGTATAATTTGAATAGAGCCTTCTGTCTAGTAATTTTTAACATTTATCGGAAAGGGAAGGTATAACCTGGCCCCTTAGTCTATAAAATTTAATCAT
>DNCM01000126.1 GCA_003498085.1 bacterium | reverse complement strand
AAGAATATACTGTAGGAGAAGGTGATGGTCCTGTAAATGCATTGGACAATGCAATAAGGAAGGCTTTATTGAAATTTCATCCCATCCTTTCGGACATACGCCTTACAGATTATAAGGTTAGGATTGTCAATCCAAGGGAAGGGACCGCAGCAAAGGTTATGGTGCTTATTGAGTCATCCGATAAAGAAAAAATATGGAGAACGGTAGGTGTCTCTGAAAATATTATTGATGCATCGGCTCATGCCTTGGTTGATGCAATAGAATATGGGTTGAAAAAAGTAAGTAAAGTATAATAAAATAAAGAATGTAATGGTTAAGAAACAGGGGTAAATAATAATTAAGAAATGGAAAGAAAGCTTGTTTTTGTAATTTGTATTTTTGCACTGATTCTAAGATTAGGTTGGGTGATTCACTTAAGAAATACGGGTCTTGTTTTTGCCGATAGTGGTTCATATGACCAACTAGGTACTAGTTTAGCCCAAGGTAAAGGCTATGTGGATGCCGAAGGAAATCCCACAGCTATGCGCTCTCCAGGTTATCCTATTTTTGTAGGGATTATATATTGGTTATTTGGTGAACATAATCTATTTGCAGTAAGAATATTTCAGGTAATCTTAGGAACCCTCACTTGTTTATTTATATTTCTTATAGGAAAGAGGGTATTTAATCCCCAAGTTGGGCTTATTGGTTGTTTTTTGGCGTCTTGGAATCCACAATTTATCTTCTATAGCGGGTATATCATGCAGGAGGTATTTTTTACATTTATAATTATTCTTACTCTTTATTTTCTTTGTCGAATTAACGATGGAATAAAATTTATCTTTCTTTCGGGTCTTTTTGGTGGATTGTCTGTTTTAACAAAAGAGGTATTTATCCTTTATTTCCCCCTTTTATTTATAGGGTTGATGGTAGTTATTAAGGGAAGGGTTTTAGTTAAATTTAAGAATACAACCCTTCTTTTTCTTATTATAGGACTTATGTGGAGCCCATGGTTTATTCGAAACTATTTTATTTATGGAAGTTTTATTACAAGAGGCGTTTTTGAGCATGTATGCAAAGGTGGGGATTTATGGATGCACCTTTGGCATGGAAATAACCAATATATGGGAGTCGACTTTGAAAAAGAGTGTTGGTTTATTGCAAAAGGCTCACTTGAAGAATTAGTTTCTATTCCTCCAGAAGAAAGAAAGGAGTATGTGAAAAATAAAGTATTGGAACTTTTCTTTTCCGATCCCTGGAGAATATTAAAGGTTCAGATAATAAAGCTTGGAAGATTCTTCCGACTATATCCACATAAAACAAAGCTTCTTAACGAGCTAACTCAAAAGACAACAGATTGGGTTAAGATTGTAAGCCTCCTTTCAGATGGATGGATTATTCCATTGGCACTTATTGGCTTTCTACTCTCTCTGTCGTTGTGGAGGCAACACCTGTTGATCTCTTTATGGATATGGAGTCAGGCCGTAGGGATTACTATAGTTTATTATCCAATGATTAGATATAGATTTCCTGTAATGCCAATAATAATGCTCTTTGCAGGATACGGTTTATTTTTCATATGGAAATCTTTTTTGTTAAAAAGAATATACCGAAACAAAGAGAGTTTGTAAGAAGAATGTGTTAAATGCGTAATACCTAACAAAAATTAATTTTTATAAGATTGGCCATATACTCAAGATAGATAGAGGAAGAAAAATATGTTAAGTTTAAATACTTACTTCGAAATGAAATAGAAGGTCTATATGGATAAAGCAATCAGCATTGTTATTCCAGTTTTTAATGAAGAAGGGGGGATTGGAGAAGTAGTTGAGAAAACAAAAAGTGTTTTTGAATCTTTGGGATGGGAATTTGAGATTATTGTCGTTGATGATGGTTCATCTGATAATACAGGAAAAAAAGCAGAAGAAAAAGGAGCAAGAGTGATCAGGCATCCTGTAAATATTGGTTATGGAAAGACAATACTTTCTGGGATAGCAAATTCTAAATATGGGCTTATAGGAATAATAGACGGCGATGGAAGTTATAACCCAGAAGATTTTCCTAAGCTCCTTGAGTTTAGTCAAGGATTTGACATGGTTGTCGGAGCAAGGAAGGGTGTTCACTATCGTGGAAGTCTTCTAAAACTGCCTGCGAGGTATATATTCCAATGGATGGCGGAATATGTTACGGGAGAAAGAATCCCTGATGTCAATTCAGGAATGAGAATATTTAAAAAAGAGGTAGTAAAAAAGATATCGCATATAATCTGCCCTGGTTTTTCATTCTCAACAACATTAACTTTAAACTTGCTGTGGCAACGGTGTTTTGTAAAATTTGTTCCAATTCAATATCATAAACGGGTTGGAAAATCCCATGTAAGATATATAAGAGATACCCTTAGAGCAGGACAGATACTCGTTACAACTCTTGTTTATTTTAATCCAATAAAAGCCATTTTGCCACTAGCAGGGGTTTCGTTTATCCTAAGTATAATATTTTTATTTTCCTGGATTTTCTTAAAACATGAAATTTGGCTAATTACAGCTCTTATGTCTTTCTTTTCATTTCTTAATCTCTTCGCTATAGGATTGATAATGGAAATCATTAGGATGAGAACAGAAAAATGAAAACTTCTGCTTTTTCATATTACCAGAAAAATATTAGGTTTTTATTATAATTTTTCACGCTAAACTATATTCGCGAATAATTTTCTATCATGGGATTTTCCAGATCTTCAACTGCTTCCTTCATGCAATCAACTATAATATTTTTTATACCATTGCTGAAAGATAAGTAATGTCCATATGGATTTCCAATTGTCTTTTTTTAATGAGAAGTGTTCGTCTTTTATCTTTTCAATAAAATTGTAGTTAAATATTCCATCCTTTTCAACCTCTGATTTACAAAGTCGCTCATTAATCAAGCATTTTAGTTCCTTCCTTATCCACTTGGAAATAGGAACAGAAAAACCTTGTTTTTTCCTATGTAAAATCTCATTTGACAAAATACCCTTCATTGCCCTTTTTAATAAATATTTTCCAGTTATACCATGTAGTTTATACCTAATCGGCAGAGAATTTATGAATTCCATAAGGGCTTTATCTAAAAATGGTTCCCTTACCTCCAAAGAATGTGCCATGCTTGCCCTATCTACTTTGACTAAGGCGGCTTCTGGAGCAGAAAGTTTCATATCCAAAAATAGCATTTTCTCTATTAGATCGAGTGAATTACATTTCTCTAAATAGATCTCAATATCCTCAAATAAATTGATCTTCGATCTATCTATAAGAAGTTCATCTATTTCGTTATGTTGGAAACAGCTGGACCAGATATAGTGTCTTATCCAAGGCAGAAAGTTGTCGCCTGTTATAAATCTCTTTGCCTTATAATCAAAAGTATAGTAACCTAATTTTGTCGGTAAAAGATCAACTATTTTTGCTATTTTTTTACGAAAGAAAGAAGGTATCTTTTCGTAATATTCAAAAACCCTATGCCCAAAGTATGTTGGATAACCTGCGAATAGCTCATCACCTCCATCTCCTCCCAAGGCAACAGTTACCCGTTTTTTTGTTATCCAAGAAAGAAAATATGTTGGAACAATCGATATATCTGCCATTGGTTCGTCTAGAATATCTGGAAGTTTTGGAATAACTTCCAGCATTTTATCTGGAGAAAGGATTTCATCATAATGATCAGAGCCTATAAGTTTTGCAACCTTCCTTGCAAATTTAAGTTCGTCATATTCCTTTACTGTAAAACCAATAGAAAATGTTTTTATGCCGGGTACAAGTTTACTTGCAAAGAAGGAAATAATTGAAGAATCTATTCCTCCACTTAAGAATACCCCAATGGGAACATTACTGATAAGTCTTTTTGTAATGGCTTTGAGTAAAAGTGATTTAAAATTGGATATAGCTTCATTTTCAGAAATTTTTACAGAGGAGAATTTGGGTCTCCAATATTCTTTAATCTTAACGCCGTTTTTGTCAAACACCAAAAAATGTCCTGCAGAAAGTTTTTTTACAGAGGAAAATATAGAATGTGGTGCAGGTATATATCCATAAAAAAGGTATTTTCTTAAGGAGTGGGTGTCAATATTTTTTTGGATAAGGGGATGTAGGAGTAAAGATTTTAGCTCTGAGGCAAAAATAAAGCACTTGTTAATTTCTGCATAATAAAGTGGTTTTTTTCCTATGGGGTCCCTTGCCAAGATAAGTTTTTCGTGTTTTCTATCCCATAAAGCAAGAGCGAACATTCCATCTAGTTTTTCAACAAAGGCCTCACCATATTTTTCATATATTGATATAATTGCTCTTGGATATAGGTTAAATTCATATATTTCTGTTTCTTCTTTTAAATCTTTATAGTTGTATATCTCGCCATCTAATACTATCCACGCTGTTTTTTGTTTATTCGGCATTGGCTGATGACCTAAAATAGAAGAATCAACTACAGAAAGGAGTCTATGACCTAAAGCAACCTTAATAGGTATTTTGGCACCATCGTTTTTGTCAATATTGTCATTATCTTCTTCAATCCTCCCATCCTCCATTTCAAAGAAACAGCCGCTATCGTCTGGTCCCCTATAATGGAGAATGTTTGTCATTCTTTTTATAATCAACTTTTGTATTGGATAAACACTGCCAAGATTGATACAACCTACAATTCCACACACAAAGATATTTTACCAGTATTAGCCAATAAGGCGCAAGAGGAAAAAATTGAAACTTACCCATATCTTTCTTAGCTAAATTTGAATTTTTTGGTAAAAGAGCCCCTTTTTGGCTAAAGTGAGAGTTTCTTATATAAACCTAAAGAAAGCAAAATTTTATTTCTTTGTAACTATTCAGCTATT
>DNCM01000064.1 GCA_003498085.1 bacterium | reverse complement strand
TATCTTAGAAGATTTCTATAGCCTCCTTAGGAACGAGTACAGTATAGGAGGTGGTTACCTTGTGGGTAGCGCAGTCAAGTAACAGTTATATTTTTCTTGACAGGTGCTTAACTTTTTAGTATTATTTTTTTGAAAAAAGTGTGAAAATGGAAAATTTAGTAAGATTTGGGGTCTCTTTAATTTTGGTTTAAAGCCAGATGTCACTCTTCCTAATTGGCTGGGATATGTATAAACTTTCAGAAAATGCACATACCTGATGGATTCTTGACAGTAAATACTTGCGTTTCTACTTGGCTCATCTCTGTAGCTAGCATAGGCTATTGTCTTAAGAGGATAGCTTTAAAGTTAGAAGAGAGGATGATTCCTACAATTGGGGTTACTTCTGCTTTTATCTTTGCAGCTCAGATGCTCAATTTCCCAGTGATTGGTGGCACAAGTGGACACCTAATGGGAGGGGTTTTGGCTGCAGTCCTTCTTGGTCCTTATGCGGGAGCGATAGTTATCAGCCTGGTCTTGATCGTTCAGTGCTTAATCTTTCAAGATGGAGGTCTGACAGCTTTAGGTGCAAATATCCTCAATATGGCTATCTTAGGGAGCAGTGGCGGGTATTTAATCTATAAGCTCATAAAAGTTATTTCAAAAAATATGATGGTTGCTGTAGCATTAGCAAGCTGGCTATCCATAGTTATAGCATCTTTAGCTTGTGCAGTAGAATTAGGTATTTCTGGGATTTCTCCTTTTAAGATAGTCATTCCAGCTATGGTAGGTATCCATGCTTTAATCGGGATAGGTGAGGCCATAATCAGTTGTTTAGTCATTGACTTTGTTCTAAAGGTAAGGCCTGATCTTATATACAAAGGAGAAAGAGAATTATGAATAAAAGAGATATATTTTTGGTTTTAATGATCAGTCTATTTTTAGCTATCTTCCTTTCACCTTTTGCCTCACCATGGCCAGATGGACTTGAGAAAGTTGCTGAAAAGCTTGGCTTTCTGGAAAAGGGTGAAGGGAAGTTTCCATTTAACGCACCTATTCCAGAATATCTCTTTCCAGGAATAAAGAGTGAGAGGCTTGCGACTTCGGTGGCAGGCTTTGTAGGGACTCTTTTTATATTTTTCTTAAGTTATTGTGTAGCCTGGCTACTTAAAAGACGATGAAACATACTTTCATTGATCAATACAGCCATAAAGAGAGTCTCCTCCATAAGATTGATCCCAGGATTAAGGTAATCAGTTTTCTTGTCTTTATCTTGTTTGTCATCTCTACCCCAAAAGATTCATTCTTGAAATTTGGCCTATATGGAGTACTCATTATAGGTCTAATTCTATTTTCCAAAATCTCTCCCTGGTCCATCTTCAAGCGATCACTAGTTGTTATTCCTTTTACTCTAATGATCTTTCTCTTTATTCCTTTCTTTAAGGAAGGGGTAGTAATGGGCACTTTCTTTTTGGGGCCATTGAGGCTGGAAGTAACTTATGAAGGCCTACAGATTCTGGGAAACTCTCTAGCAAAGGCTTACCTTTCGGTCTTATGCATGATCCTTCTTATCTCAAGCACCAAGTTCTCTCATCTTTTAAAGGCAGTTGAGAGACTGGGACTTCCTAAGGTTATGCTCCTTATCCTCTCTTTTATGTACCGATATATCTTTGTCATCTATGAAGAATTCCTTAAGATGTGGCAAGTTAAGGAGGCACGTTCAGTTGGTGGGTCAAGATTATTCCAAATTAAAGCATTAGCCAATATGGTTGGGACTTTATTTATCAGAACCTATGAACGAGCAGAGAATGTGTATTTGGCGATGTGTGCTCGAGGATTCGATGGAAATATTCGGACGATAGACAATTTCCAATTAAGAAGGGGGGATGTCTTTTTCCTTCTGATTATGATCTTGTCGTTAATGAGTGTAAGGTTGGTATGACTAGGAAAGCGATCGAGGTAAAAGAGCTAAATTTTTCCTATCCTGATGGCCGAAAAGCCTTGGTTGATATAAATTTGGATGTTTACGAAGGTGAGGCTTTGGGTGTTATTGGTCCAAATGGAGCGGGTAAATCGACCTTCCTTCTCCACTTGAATGGTATATTGAGAGGAAATAGTAAGATAAAGATTTTGGGTATCGAGATGGAAAATAAGAGCCTCCCTCAGATCAGGAGTAGAGCTGGCCTTCTCTTTCAAGACTCTGAAAATCAGCTCTTTATGCCGACAGTCTTTGAAGATGTTGCTTTTGGCCCCCTTAATATGGATCTCTCTAAAGATGAAGTAGAGGTTGTGGTAAAGGAGGCATTAAAAGAAGTCGATATGCTAGATTATATCTACCACCATCCTCACCACTTAAGTTTTGGTGAAAAGAGAAGGATTGCCTTAGCAACAGTCCTAGCTATGAAGCCAAAGATCCTTCTTTTAGATGAACCCACAAGTAATGTAGATCCCAAACATAGAAGGGATTTGATAAATTTTCTTAAAGAACTGGATAATCTTACCAAGGTCATTGCTACCCATGACCTCGAGCTTGTCTTTGAGGTCTGTAGTAGAGTAGCTTTACTCGATCAGGGAAGATTGATCACTTCGGGCAATCCCTTAGAGATACTCAAAGATAAAACTCTTCTTGCGGCCCACTCTCTGGAAGTACCCCGCTGGCTCTCTTCTTAGGAGATGTAGCAGAAATACCGAAGAGCATGATTTAGCCCTTATTTCGCATTATTTTCGCTAAAGCCTTGGTATGCCCAACTTACCGTCCAAAAGTACATCTAAATACTTAAAATTCAATGGGCTCTGTTCAATTTTTTGATATAAACACTGAAATATTTAAAATACTTGATAAAAAGAAAATATTTATATACTATAAATATAGATATGCATATTCAAAGAAATTATTCTTAGAAAATAGCAATGGAAGGAATTATAAATGGACATCAGAAGAATTAAGGAAGATAAAACTTATGATATACTAAAAATCAATTGA
>DNCM01000007.1 GCA_003498085.1 bacterium | reverse complement strand
GGGTAACGCAGTCAATTTTTGACAAAAGTTTTAGAAAAATGTTATTATAATTGTAGAAAGAAAAAAAGAAGATGATTATTTTAGTACATAGGGAGGATTGAATAAATGGAGATTGTAATGGGAATAATGGGGCTATGTTTGACTATCTTAGGGTTGATATTTGGGTATATTTGGAAGAGTAATGGACAACTCCAAAAAAATATGATGATGGCGTTAGAACGAATTGAACAAGGACAAGAGAAATTAGCTCAGATAGTTGAGCAAGGGAATGAGAAATTATCTCAAGGACAAGAAAAACTAGCCCAAATGCTACTTAACCAGACAAAGATTTTGGAAAAAATAGAAGGAAAAATTTCTATCTAAACCTGTATTCCACATTATTTTTGCTAAGTTTTGATATTGCAAGGTATGAACTTGGGTTAAGTAAATTCCATAATCAAGGTGATATAATGAAAAGGGTTGCCCGACTCCTAAATTGAGTTATAATATTTAAGACCTCGGGATGGTTCACTTTTGTTTGAAAGTTTGCGGGTATGAAATTTATAAAAGGCTAAAGCCTGAACTCCTAATAGGAGGATATTATGTCAACTCAAGTAAAAGGTACGGAATTTGAGAAGAAGGTCGCAAGGTTGTTTAACTTGATGGGCTATAAAACTGAAATAAAGAAAATGCTAAATGATACCGAAATTGATATTTATGGTGAAGCAAATTTGGGACCATCTAAAATAAAGATGATTGCTGAATGTAAAAACTACACGGCTAAAAATGTTCAACTTGATGAAATGAAAATATTTAATGGAGTAGTAAGTTCCTTTAGTCGAAAAGAAATTCAACAGGCTTATGTTATTACTACAGAAGGTTTTGCCCCTCAGGCAAAAGCCTTTGCTGAGGAAAATGGAATAGAGTGCTTTACTTACTCAGAATTACTGAATAAACTCATTAATTTCGACCACTACCTTGACTGGATTATTGAAAACTACGAAAATGATGAGATAAGTAAATATTATGTTGATTTAGATGCTGAAAAAAGAGAAAAACAAAAAGTTGAGGTTTATAAACCGATTGATAAATATATCAACGAATGGTTAAGTAAAAAGGAGAAAAACCACATTTCAATCTTAGGTGAATATGGAACAGGGAAAACCTCTTTTTGTAAAAAATATGCTTATGATTTAGCCCTCCGATATAAAGAAGACCCCACTAATAATCGCATACCGATTCTGATAAACCTACGGGATTATGCCAAGGCAATGAATATTAAGCAGTTGATTACTGACCTTTTGGTTAATCAACACAATTTACGCAATGCTACCTTTTCTACCTTTTCAAAGATGAATGAGGAAGGCTTGTTTCTACTTATCTTCGATGGATTTGATGAGATGGCACAGAAGGTTGATGTTAATATTACCATGGCTAATTTTAATGAACTATCTAAAACGGCAATCTTTGAAAAGAGTAAGGTGATTTTGACCTGTAGAACCGAATATTTTAGGACAAAAGAAAAAGAGCGTGAGGTTTTAGAAAAGGGCGAAGGATATGTTGATATCTCTGATAAGCCTAACTTTGAGATTCTGCACTTGAAGGATTTTACAGATAAGAAAATCAAGAAGTTCTTACAAAAAAGAATTCCTGAAGAATGGGAAAGCTACTATGCCCAAATTAACAACACTTATAACTTGATGGAATTAGCACATCGACCAGTCCTTTTAGATATTATTGCTGAATCTCTTCCTCAATTAGTGGCACGAAGAGAAGAGATAAACGCCGCTAAACTTTATGAGGTTTATACCAATTTCTGGCTGGAACGGGATATAATGAACGAGCGGACTTTTATAAAGAAAGAGGACAGAACCTTTTTTATGCAAGAGTTGGCTTTCCAGATGCTTGTGGATGAGAAGTTATCCATTCATTATTCTCAAATGGCAGAGTCAATTAAAAAACATTTTAAGCTGGAAAAGGCAGAAGAAATAGACTATTTTTCACACGATATAATGACCTGCTCTTTTATGAATCGGGATGAAGGAGGTAATTATAGCTTTGCACATAAATCCTCAATGGAATTCTTTGTGGCTAAAAAATTGGCACAGGAGTTTAATCAGAATAAACAAACAAGTTTTAAACAAAAAGAGATAACCACGGAGATAAGTGATTTTGTGGTTAATTTATTAGCCTGGGATGAGGATTGTATAAAACGATTAGAAAAGTGGCTATTAGAGGAGGAGGACTCGAATTTACTTACTAACCTGATGCGGATAATGAATGAGGCACCTAAATTGAACTCACAGGCTAAAAAATGTTTAGAAAGTCTATTTACTGAGGAGAATGAGCGATTACGAAGATTATCAACCGAGAAATGCCCTCAATCCATTGAAGGGATGGTCTATATCCCAGAGACTGAGTTTATCATGGGCTCGTATGAGTATGATGCTGAAAGACCTGTTAGGAAGGTTAAGGTTAATACCTTCTATATTGACAGGTATCCTGTAACCAATGCCCAATATAAAGAATTTGTGGACGCCACTAAACACCAAGCACCAGAATATTGGGAAGGTGGTAAGATTCCAACAGGTAAAGAAGATCATCCGGTGGTATGTGTCTCCTGGCATGATGCAAGGGCATATTGTGAATGGAAAAGTAAGGTGACAGGGGTGAAGGTAAGGTTACCTAAAGAAGAGGAGTGGGAACTGGCTGGAAGAGGTATTTTGGGCAGGAGATGGCCATGGGGAAATGAGTTTGACCATAAGAAGTGTAACACTAATGAATCTAGAGTTGGGGATACAACTTCAGTTAGAAGGTACGAGGAGGGTAAAAGTCCTTATGGCTGTTACGATATGGCAGGTAATGTCTGGGAGTGGTGTCATGATTGGTACAAAGTAAGTCCTGGTAAAAATCCACAAGGACCAGATGATAGAATTAGCCGTGTGTTGCGTGGCGGCTCGTGGTACGGCTATGCCAACGGCTGCCGAGTTGCTAATCGTTACGGGGACGTTCCAGAGGACACGGGCTACAATGTTGGATTTCGTTGCTGTCAAGACTTCTTAAAATAGTTACTCCTTGTTCCTTTATTCCTTTATCCCTTACCGCCGAAGGCGGTCGAAATTTTTAAGGAGTTGTTGGTGTCAATTTGTTGGAGTGAAAATTTTGTGTACTCGGAAGGTACATCATAACCACCCTATAGAGAAATTATTCTATCTTGATGATAAAGATATGGAAGATATAGAAAGGATAAAGAAGGGAGAGTTTAATAACAAAACTCCC
>DNCM01000100.1 GCA_003498085.1 bacterium | reverse complement strand
GACACCGTGTTTTTTTAATTTTAAGAAGAAAGATTTCTATTTTTTGTTTTATAAGTTGGGGAAGTTGTGGTTTAGTTATAGAAAAGTTGCAAATTAGTTATTTCTTGATGTAGAATAAATTCAATGGGAAAGACATTTGTTGAAAAAGTTTTTGAAGATAGACTAAAAAGGGAAGTTTCTATTGGCGAATTCATAGAGATAGAACCTGATCTTGCATTGGCAAATGATATCACTGCACCTCTTGCCATTAAAGAATTTAAGGAAATAAAAAGGCCGCTTTTGCATCCAGAAAAGATCGTCTTAGTTGAAGACCATTTTGTTCCAAATAAGGATGTAAGATCTGCAAATCAAGCAAAGATATTAAAGGATTTTGCAAAGGAATACAAGATAAAAAACTATTTCCAAATTGGTACTGGTGGGGTTGAACATGCGTTGCTTCCAGAGGAAGGTCTTGTTTTGCCAGGCGATATCGTCATTGGCGCAGATTCTCATACAACGACTTATGGAGCTTTAAGTTGTTTCTCAACAGGTGTTGGCTCAACAGACATTGCATATTTTATGGCAACAGGAAAAACATGGTTTAAGGTTCCAGAAAGTATAAGATTTATATTCTATGGGAGACTAAATAAATGGGTTTCTGGAAAAGATTTAATTCTATATGTAATTGGAAAAATTGGAGTAGATGGTGCAAATTATTGTTCTATGGAGTTTTCTGGTGAGACAATAAAAGAGTTAACAATGTCTGATAGGCTTACAATGTCCAATATGGCAATTGAGGGTGGGGGGAAAAGTGGAATATTCGAAGTTGATGAAAAGACATTGGACTATATTAAAGATAAGGCAAAGAGAGAGTATAAAATCTATAGATCAGATCAAGATGCAAACTATAGAAATATCTACGAATTTGACTGCATAAAGATTGAGCCTCAAGTTGCATGCCCCCCTCTTCCATCAAACACAAAGCCTGCTAAAGAGTTATCGCACATTAAGATAGATCAAGCATTCATAGGCTCTTGCACGAATGGAAGACTTGAGGATTTAAAGGTTTCTGCATCTATTTTAAATGGGAATAAAGTTCATCCTGATGTTAGGCTTATTGTTATTCCAGCAACCCAGAAGATTTATAAAGAGGCTGTAAAAGAGGGTTTGATCGATGTATTTATATCTTCTGGTGGTATAGTCTCATGTCCAACATGTGGCCCTTGTCTTGGTGGGCATATGGGAGTTTTGGCAGACTATGAGGTTTGCATATCAACAACAAACAGAAATTTTACAGGAAGGATGGGTTCTATGAAGAGCGAAGTTTATCTTGCAAATCCTGCTGTTGTTTCTGCGTCAGCTATTTTGGGAAGGATTGCCCATCCAGATGAGGTTTAAAAATATTGGACGATAAAAAATGGAAATCGGTGAACTTTTAGATTTAATGGTAGAAAAGGAGGCGTCAGATCTCCATATAAAGCCTCAAAGGCCGCCGCTCTATAGGATTTATGGAAAAATAATGCCTCTTGATGAGATTCCTCCATTTACGAATGAGAAAACAGAAGGGTTTGCTTTCTCCCTTATGAATCAAGCCCAGCTTGATAAGTTTAATACAAGGCATTGGACAGACCTTAGCTATTCTCATAAGAAAAATAGATTCAGGGTAAATATATATACAGAAAAAGGTAATGTTTCTCTTTGTATAAGGAAAATCCAGCAAGAAACTCCAACAGTAGACCAACTGGGACTCCCTTCTATTCTAAAAGATATAGTTTCCTATTCAACAGGACTTATCCTGGTTACAGGTCCAACAGGCTCTGGGAAATCAACGACCCTTGCAGCTCTCATTGAAGAGATAAATCAGAATGTTCCTTGCCATATAGCAACCATTGAAGACCCTATTGAATATGTCTTCTATGATAAAAAGGCAACAATCTCCCAAAGAGAGATCGGTTCTGATGTTGTTTCTTATGAAGATTCACTTCCACCATTGCTTAGGCAGGATCCAGATGTAATTCTCATTGGTGAAATGAGGGATAGGGAGACAATAGAGATAGCCCTAAAGGCTGCAGAGGCAGGTCATCTGCTTCTGTCAACCCTACACACAAACTCAGCAGCATCCACGATGGATAGGATATTATCATACTTTCCTTCGGACATGTACTCCCAAATAAGGATTGAGCTTGCAATGACTTTAAGGGCTGTCGTTTCACAAAGGCTCATAAGGAGAATGGATGGTTCAGGAAGGGTTGCCGCACTTGAAGTTATGATAAACTCACCAACGATAAAGGATTTGATTGAAAAGGGAAGGTTTTCTGAGATATATAAAGTAATCGAAGGCTCAGTATATCATTACAAGATGCAGACTCTTGAACAAGCCCTTGTTGCATTGCTTATCAACGGGGTAATAACCCAAGAGGATGCTTATTCCTCAGCAAATAATCCTAATGCACTGAGGTCAATCATCCATGAGTTTGGTATGAAGAAAGAGGAAAAAAAAGAGGAGATAGTGATTGAAGGAGGATAAAAATGCCAGAGGGTGATTTTTCTGTTATTGCAAGCAAGGTTTGGGAGGCAGATGAGTTAAAAAAGAAGCTCCTTGAGAAAGAGAAAGAAATTGCCCAAATTCAAAAACAATCCAGTGAAAAAGAGGCTTTTCTTTCCAATACTTGTAATAAATTAAAGGAAGAGCTTGAAGAGGAAAAACAAGCACATGAAGAGACGAAGAAAAAACTTTCTACAGTAAATGCAGGGTTTCAAAATGCAAAGCTAAAGATTGAGGAGCTTGAGAGAAAGATAAAGCTCTATGAACAAGAAAAGGAAAAGAAAAAAGGGACTTTCGGTCTCTTCAGATAATTCTTGCTAATATTATCCATATAGTAATTTCATTCATAACTATTCAGCTATTGGCTT
>DNCM01000049.1 GCA_003498085.1 bacterium | reverse complement strand
GATGTCTTTGGTGTTTGCATAATCCTAAAATAGTCCCCACATTCCTCAAGAAACATTATAGTTTCGCTTTTATCGTAGACATACCTATCTACCAATGGACATAAATTACTTCCAAAAAAGAATAGGTCTATAATGATTGCTCCAATAAATCCTAGAATAAAAGCCCTTTCTGTAATAATAGAAAACTTATAAAGAAGAAGAATAATTATGGCAAAGACAATAAAAGCAATAATAAGAAAACCATCGGTCAGTACATCTGGCCACCATTTTAGAAAACTATGTGCCGGGATAGGAAATAAGGAAATAATCTTGCTTTCTTCAATGAAAGCTAAAGTAAACAAAAAAATTATTAGTAATCCCAGAAAAACAAAAAGTCTAATAGGGTTTTTCTTTAAGGAAAGAATATGCTCCATTCCAAATCCAGAAAGAATAGAAAGACAAAGACTTGTAATTAAAAGACACTTTACAGGATATCTCATTAATGAAAACAAAGGAAAATATTTATATACCAGCTTATACAAAGGGGTATGATTACCAAATGAGAGGATAAGAAAAACCAGTCCAAGGTAAGAAAAAAATAGGCAATATTTATTTTTTCTTGGCCAAATAATAACGATAATTGTGAGCAAAGTGGGAATTATTCCGATGTATGGACTCTTTAGCCACATCTGGCCAAAGAAGACTGCTGGTTCCTCTTCTCCCCTTACAATTGCTCCGCAGGAACTTGGTAAAATAAACCTTAAAACTTCATATGGAGAAAATGCCCATTGTATCCCTTCAGCATATAACTGCTTCATACGGGTTGAATAGGAAAGAAACTCCAAAAATGGAATAAGTTGAAATAAAGAAATAGCCAGGGATATAAGGATTGATAGAATAGGAAAAATTGGCTTTCTTATGAAAAAACCAAATAGCAGAATAAAAACAGAAGTTAAGTAATACATAGAGGGTTCTCCAGATAAAATCTGGAAGGAAAGAAAAACACCTGCAAGTATTGGACGAGATTTTAAAAGAAAAAGAAGAATAAGGGGAATCCAAGCAGATGCACAAAGGATGATTGGAATGTCAATGGATGAGATAAGCCATCCAGAAAAACCATAAACCAAACTAGTAACAAAACTAGATGGTTTACCTAAACCAAGTTCAAGTGCCAGTAAATAAGTAGATATACAGGAAACAAAAAAGTGAAAGACAATAAATGCTTTAAGGCCAATTTCGTAAGGAAGTAGATAGACAAGGATAGATGGTGGATAAAATGCCATTCCTTGAAGTCCTGCAAAATAGGGCATTCCACAGCCAACATATGGATTCCAAAATGGAATATATCCAGACAATACACATTCCCTTCCAAAATATCTCATCGGATAGACATAACGATGAAAATCCCTAAACCCCCAAATTGATGAAGTAGTAAGAATAGGAAGAAAAAAAAGAAAGACTATCCCTGCCAACAGAAATATAGGAAAATATTTTTTAAGCTTAATCATTTTTTTGTCCTAAGCATATAATACATATAGTCATAAGAAGTGAAAAAATACTTGCAACTGTCCCGATATAAAATATCTTTGGGATATATCTAAATTCAACTATGTGTTTTCCTTCTTGCATAAAAATAGCTCTAAAACAATGATTTGCCTTATAAATCTTTACTTCTTGGTTCCTGATATATGCCTTCCATCCAGGATAATATGTATCAGACAAAAACAAAAATCCACTACTTTTAGCATCAACCTCGATTACCACTTTATTTGGTTGATAATCTGTAATTTTTACTCTTGACTCTTGACTCTTGACTTCTGATTTCTGGATTTTTTTTGGTTCTTCTTCTAAAACAATCTCGTTTTCTATATCGAGCTTATCTAACATATATTCGAGTCTTTCTATTCTATCTTTAATAACCTTATACTTACTAACAAAAAATGCTCTTGGAAGACAAGATGTATTTTCATAAAGAAAAGGACCATTGGCTCCATTATGAAATATTAACTTTAACATTAACATTTTTTCATCAAATGGCCTACTTGAAATAATATATTTAGAATTGATAAGTGAGATAAGGTGTGAAACGGGCAAGAATGGATTTACCTCTATCACCCACATAAACTGGGCATAATCTTTTATAACAATAGATCTATAACCTGATGCATAAAAAACCTTATCCATCAAACCAAGATTTGGCATAAGGTATATTAGCCGTTTAAGGAAACATTCCTCATGGGTCCTTGCAATAGGTTCCATAAACTCCAATCTTGTTCTTGGTGTAATATAAACCCTGAATATTTCATCCTGCTTCCCAATAGATTCAGCAATCCTTGGCTTTGCTTCGTATATCTTTGCTGATGTTGTTGGTATAAGCCTTTCTTGAAAATAAAATAGATCGAAGACAATGAGAAAAATAGAGCCAAAAATAAATACATTCTTTTCTATCAGGTTTTTTTTGAATAGATAATAGAAAAATAGGAAAAAAACAAGGATTAAAGAGATAAAAAATAAATCTTTAAGAATAGTATCTATCCAAAACAAGGAACCTCTATATACATCGAAAAAGGAAAGGATTGCATCTTTGAAAAGTAAAATGAAAACAGTCCCAAAAAGAAAAAATAAAGTAAAAATAAAAAAAAGTTTAAAATAAAACCTTTTTTCAACTATAACGGAGAAAGAATAGCCAATAAGGATTGAGCATACAAATGTAAATAGAAAAAGAAATTTTACAGGATACCTTAAAAGTCCAAAGAATGGTAAACTAGAAATAATATCATATATAGGTGTATATTTACCTAAGGAGATAATAAAGGAGAAAAAAAGTAAAAAAATAAAGAATAAAAGCTTTCTTTCCTTAAATGAGACTAACAAAAGAAGTAGAGGGATTATCCCAATATAAGGACTTTCTAACCACATTTGAACACTAAAAAATTTGCATATTTCATATGTTTCATCAACCGGGGAGCCGAAGATAGATGGAATAAAAAGCCTTAAAATCTCCCAAGGGGCAAATGAATATAATGTTATCTCGGATATTGTAAAATATGTCCTCGTTGATGAAAGGCAGAACTCTAAAAATAGCAAGGCTTGAAATAAGGATAATGAAATCCCAATTAAGATAACAACAATAAATCTTTTTATCCGATATATTTTTTCAAATAAGGCAATGTATATAGTGTGGAAAAAGAGACAGATGATTGTTCCATAGAAAACAGTTGGCTCTCCACCCAAAAACTGGAAACAAAGGAATAACCCTGCAAAAAGACTATATTTCAACGAATCTATTGACTTAAGCCAAAAATAGAATATCAAAGGAAGCCAGGAATATGATGAAAAAACAATAAGAATGTCTATTGATGAAACAAGATAGCCTGAAAATGTATAGATAATAGAAGCTGCAAAAGACGAATATTTTTCAAAACCAAGATGCCTTGTTAATACATAAATACCAAGACCCGACAAGACAAAATGAAAGATTATAAACATCTTAAAGCCAATATTAAAACCAAAGACAAAAAAAATAGATGGCGGATAGAGGATCTGTGCTTGAAGGTCGGCAAGGAAAGGAACTCCAAAGTCTATATATGGATTCCAGAACGGAAAAATAAAGGATTTTATAAAGGATAAATTAAGATGTCTTATCGGATAAAAATATGCTCCAAAATCTCTTAAGAAAAATATTTCGTCAGAAAAGATAACTTTTAAAAAGAAAACAAAAACAAGGAAAATAAGAAGAATAGGGTACAAACCTACCAGCAGGAATAATTAGTATACGGTTCGCCATAAACATCTAATTTTGTACTATTTATAAAAACATAACCTCTATGCTCTCCTTCTGCTATAAGGGCCCATCCTCCTTCGGGTGAAGCTGGAATGAGTGTTACAGAACCTAGCACATGACATTCATTGGAAGCACTAACACCACTACCTACTCTTAAAACTGCTCTTGGTATCTTTCCTTCTCCAAACTTATTTTCTAGTATCTCCTTAAATTCCTCTTTTGTTGTAGGGTAAATATATCCACCATCTGGTCCTTCACAATACAAATCAAGAGCAAGCTTTATATTTTTCAGATTCTTTGCAGTTGTTTTCTCTCTTGACTTATCAATTAGAAGCATCATCCTAGGCATAATTACAGCAAGAAGAATTCCTATTACTACAACTACAACCATTAACTCGATTAGCGTAAAAGCTTTTTTCATCTCTTTTATCCTCCCAGACTAAAATTTTTATAAAATTTTATCTATAGACATATAATACTGTCAAGACTTTTTATTTTTGATATAATAATTGTTTATGTATAAACTTATTTTTGAGGATAATTTTTCCGCAGCCCATTTGATCTTGGGTTATAAAGGTAATTGTTCAAGACTACATGGTCATAATTATAAAGTTAGGGTTTACATAAAAAAAGAAAAACTAGACAGTCTTGGTATGGTTATGGATTTTAGTAAAATAAAGGAGGCCCTTTCATCCATAATTCTTTCTTTAGATCATAAAAATCTAGGAGATATCCCTCCGTTTGATAAGATACAACAGACTTCAGAAAATATTGCGTTTTATATCTTTAACGAACTTTCAAAAAAGATCGACGGGTTATATGAAGTAAGGATTTCAGAAAAAGAGGGAAGGTGGGCAGGGTATAGCAAAGAGAGTAATGAGTGATATAATTGCTGTCCTTGTCTTCTTCTCTGCATTTATAATTTACCTTCTTACCCTATGGCCAACAATACCATTCCATGACTGTGGAGATATGGTAAGCTCTGCATACCTCCTTGGCATTGCCCATCCAACTGGATATCCCCTCTTTAGCATCATTGGAAAATTTTGGATAACAACAATACCGTTCGGAAACATTGCCTATAGAATGAATGCCCTATCTTCATTATTTGCCTCCCTAACTTGCATGATGGTTTATTTTATTACACTAAAACTTGCAACTAATACCCCATCGCTCATCACTAGAATCGCTCCATCCATTGTTGCATCTTTTGTCCTTGCATTCTCTCCAACTTTCTGGCAACAAGCAATAATCTCTGAGAAATACACCCTAAATGCCCTTTTCTTCAGCCTACTTATTTTTGTTTTGCTTAAATGGCAAGAAACTCAAAGTTCAAAAATTAAAGTTCAAAGCTACCTGTATTTGTTTGTCTTTATTCTTGGTCTTTCATTCTGTCACCACATGCAGACAATTTTCATTATCCCTGCGAGTATATTTCTTTTTATTACAACATCCATAAAAAAGTTCAAACTTCAAAGCTTAAAACTTAAAATCTATAGCTCAAAACCTAAAACTACTCCATCTATTACTCGTTGCTTATTACTTACCGTCTTATTTCTCTTGCCTCTCCTTCTCTATCTTTATTTACCTATCCGCTCGTTGGCGCATCCTTGGGTAAATTGGGGAGATCCAGACAGAATATCGGGTTTTCTTGATTATATAACGGCAAAAGGATATAGCCACTATTTTGAAAAATCATCGGTTTTTGACCACATAAAAAGGGGCGTTTCCCATTGGAAAAATCATATTCCAAACCAGTTCTTATTATTATTTTTTCCAAGCTTGATTGGATTTCTCCTTCTTTTTTTGAAGAAAAGACAGTGGGGTATTTTTTTTCTCTTTATTCTCCTTGTCAACTGCCTTCATTGTAGCCATTACAACATTCCAAATGTTTGGGATTACTATATTCCAACATATACTATCTTAAGCATAAGTCTTGGATTTTTGTGCGCAACATTTTTTTCATTAAATAAAGCCTTATCTATTGCCTGTCTTGTTCTTATTTCTCTTCCTCTATATCCATTTTCAAAGAATCTTTCAAGGAATATTCAAGCTCGGAATTACTCCTACTATGATGAAGGAATGGGTTATCTTAAACCATTGAAGAAAGATGCCATATTCCTTACAAAAGGAGACATTTGCTTTATCTTGTGGTACTTGCATTATGTTGAGAATGTCCGGCCAGATATATTCCTGATAAATGGGACATTTTTGCATACATATTGGCTCATGGAGGAGATAGACAAACATCACCCAGAACTTGTGTTCAACAGGGACATTCCAGAAAAAAAAGTTTCATCACTAGAATTAGCAAATATCAGGTTTGAAAAATATAGAGAAATTATGGGAAGTAATTCTGCAACTCATACTATTTATACTCCGTTTGTAGATGATATAACATCCGGATTTCCTCTCATCCCAGAAGGATTTGTCCAAAGGGTCTTGGATAATAGAATCTCAAAGGAGAAAATTATAGAGTTAGCAAGAAAAGCGGTTTTTGATGTCACTCCATACCAAGGAAGGTCAAAACGTCTTGTAAATAATGTAAAAAATAGTTATGTAAAACTTGGAGTATTGTTTTCCGAAAATGGATATGGAAATGATGCTATCTCTTCATTTAATAAAGCAAAAGAGCTTGACCCAAATGACAAAGAAGTTATAACGAATCTTTCAAAATGTTACTATAATCTTGCTGTTTCCTTTGACCAAAAAGGAATGGTGAATGATGCAGAGAGTTATTACAAAAAGGCAATTGAAGTTGACCCAAATATGATTGATAGCCATTACAATTTGGGCATTCTATATTACCATAAAAAGCATGACACGAAAGCAACAATCTATTATTGGGGGAAGGTTTTGGAAATAGACCCAAAAAGCATAAAAGCCCACGAAAACCTTGCTGTTGTTTATTACAATATGGGAAGATTTAAAGAAGCAGAAGATCTATGTAAAAAACTTAAATCTTTTGATCCAAATAACCATCTTGCAAACAATATGCTTATTGCAATAGCTCAAAGGTAAGTCGACAATTGTTATAATTGCTCATTTTTATATACTAAAAATCAATTGAATCTCAAGTAACTTAGAATTAAAAAGGTAAAAAATTAAAAAATGCCGATAAATAAAATGAATTAGGTTAGGATTTGTGTACAAAAAGACAAGATTGGTTCCATCCAACGGAACTTCCGCTAAAATTTACAACAAAAATACAACTTAACTACTTGAAAAATAAGAAATTATGGAA
>DNCM01000018.1 GCA_003498085.1 bacterium | reverse complement strand
ACATTTTCTTTTTCTCTTTTTAAGGAGAAATTTCTATTTTTTTGTTTTTTTATATAAATTTTATGAGATGGGGAAGTTCTGTATTTATCGGCATTTTTTGGCAAAAACTTTATAGGAAAAATTATAATTGTAGATTTACACTTTTAGGTTATGATAAGACTGAATAGTTACCAATTATCTAAAACATCCCTTCTTTTGGAAGGAAGTCTCTATAATCTTCTCCTTTTCCAGGGAGGAGATGAACAATATGGTTTTTATTCAGGGCGATGAAATCAGCGTGATATATTGGGTTTTTTGACTGTGGAAGGAATACATCTACATTTGTAAGGGCGATAAAGCTTTTTGCTCCCGCGTTCAATTCATCAAGGATTCTTGCCCCCATATATGTATACATCGTTCCTTCTAGTCTATGATGGAGGGTAAAAACGATCACTTCTCTTTTTGCTTTGTCGATTTTCATTGACTTTTATTTTACAGGAATAGTAAATTTTTGTCAAGTATGACGAGATTTGCATTTTTTATCATCCCAATAAGTCTTGCGTCGATTTCATTCCAGCTTACATTCATCCGGGAATTTTTTTCTGTTAATCCTTCAAATGAGCTTGTTTTGGGAATATTCTTTGGGAATTGGCTTGTTATTCTGTCTTTTGGAGCAAGGATTGCAAAGTTTATAAAAGTAGCGATATATCCACTCCTTATCCTCCTCATAGGCTCTATCCTTCCATTTCTTATTTTTCTTATAAGGCTTACTAGACATTTTTTGATTGAACCAGGAGGAGTCTTTGGCCCCTTCGAAATATTTTTATTTTCGTTTCTCTTTCTATTCCTTCCTGGAGTTGTAATCGGAGGAAGCTTTGTTTTTCTCTCGTCCATATCTGGAAAATCTCCATCATTTGTCTATTCGATGGACTGTCTTGGATGTATACTTGGCGGATTCACGTTCTCTTTTCTTGCCCCACATCTTGGTTCATATCACATTTTGAGTATTTCTTCCTCTGTCTTGATTCTTGTTGCAATATTTATCCTTGTATCTCTTTATGGAAAGAAGTTGCTATCTACCCTTGTTTTTCTAAGTATCGTAATAATTCCATATATTTTCCATCTTGAAAAAATAGGGTACAGTATTCAATATAAGGGCCAAGATATCCTATTTTCAAAATTTAGTAAATATGGACATATTGTTGTGACAAAACTAGGTAGTCAGATAAACCTCTTTGAAAACGGCATGCTCTCTATAACATCGCAGGATATAATAAGTGCCGAAGAAACTATCCATTTCGCATTAGTACAACATCCCGATCCAAAAAGGATACTGCTCCTTGGGAATGGTCTCTCTGGGTCAATCAAAGAGGCTTTAAAGTATGGACCAAGAGTGACAGATTATGTTGAGCTCGATCCTTTATTGATTTCTGTTGGAAAAAGATTCTTTCCAGAGTGTGGAATGCTTGACAAAAGGGTAAATTATCACCTCCAAGATGCAAGGCTTTTTATCCGGAAAACAAAAAATAAATATGATGCAGTTATCATCAGCCTTCCTTCACCATCAAATGCATACCTAAATAGATTTTACACAAAGGAGTTCTTTTCTGAGATAAAAGATATTTTAAATGAAGGTGGGATTATTTCTCTTTCTATAACAGGCTCTGCAAACTATTTTGATGAAAGGGTTGTTTTGCTTAACAGTTCCATCTACCATACATTAAGGTCTTGTTTTTCTAATGTCATCGTCATTCCAGGAGAGGAAAATATATTCATTGCTTCTTTCTTTCCATTAAGTTATGATATAGGAGATTTGATTGAAAAAAAAGGCGTCGAAACCCTTTGTGTGAATAAATTTTACTTTTTAGGAAGACTTACGGATGAAAGGATCAATTACCTCCTTTCCCTCATATCAGAACCATATAAGATAAACAGAGACCTCCTTCCTGTTGGTTATTGGCTATGGGCATCTTTTTGGCTTTCTATTTTTTCTGCAAATATTGCAATAATATTTGGCGTTATGATTCTTATTACACTTTTTGCGATTATTTTCTTCAAAAAACCAACGCTTAGTGTTTTTACATTTGGTTTCTTAGGATTTATTCTTGAGGTTTGTTTGCTTATTCTTTTTCAGATAAACTACGGTTATCTATACCATTGGATAGGTTTTCTCATTGCATCGTTTATGGGAGGATTAGCCTTCGGCTCATATACTGGATATAAAAAACCTTTTTCTTTAAAAATCATTCTTTCTATTTTCATTCTTTACATCATATTTCTCTTTGGCATAGTGGAATATGGAATTATGAATAAATCTTTGTTTGTTTTTTCTCTCTTTATTCTTGGAGTAATCTGTGGATTGGGTTTTTCGTCTTGTGTAGGTGTTTATAAAGGAGATATTCCAAAAAAGGCAAGTTTTATTTATTCCTCTGAACTTCTTGGTTCATTCATTGGTGCAATTTCAGTTCCGACACTTTTGCCTTACCTCGGCTTCTTGTATCTATTTTTAGCCCTCTCTGGGTTTTGCCTTTTTGTTTTATTTCTTACTTTATTTCGGCAATAAAATTTTTGACTTACAGTCTGCAAAAGATTTATAATTGTTATGATGGCGGTGTAGCTCAGTTGGTCAGAGCAGGCGGCTCATATCCGCAAGGTCGGGGGTTCAAATCCCTCCACCGCTATTTTATTATTATAGTGATAAGCCAAACATAACTGCTTATTTCTTATTTTTTTATTAAAGATGCAAGAATCAGAGGATATCTTAAGAGAGATAAGGGAGCTTCTTGGTGAAAAGATAGAAAAAGAGACAGAAAAAGTAGAGGAAGAAGAAGCACCAAAAAACCTTCTTTCTGAAGAAGAAAAAGAAAAAGTGGAGGAGCTCATTTCTGAGATTAGTGAGAAAGAGCCTGAGAAAGAGGAAATAAAAGAACTTTTTGAAGCCCTTGAGGAAAGGTTGGAAGAAAAACTAGAAAAGCCTGTTTTGGTTGAAAAAAAGGTAGAATTTGCACCAAAGGAGGAAGAGGTTGTTT